>JBGQIT010000156.1:0-6591 GCA_041498575.1 Gemmatimonadaceae bacterium | reverse complement strand
CAGCTCGGTATAGGCGCCACCCTTGCTTTGGCCTCCTTCGGCTGGCTGGGCGTGCGCGGTATGTCATGGTTCCTGTTCGGTCGTTTCGGAACTCCAGCATTGCTCGCGATCCTTTCGCGGCAGGCCGTTTCGATGGAAGGTGCAAAGCGCCCCATCGAGAGAGCAGTCGAGCCAGGACTCTGGCGCGAGCCGGTCAATGCCCTTAAGGCAGAGACCGCGTGGTTCCACGAGGAAGCAAAGCGCATGTTCGAGCTGCTTTCGCTCCCCGTACTCCAGCTCCTGGCAGCCGCAATCAACTTCGCTGTCGTCACCATCAAATCTCGGCCGATGTTCTCACTTCCTTTCAAGTCGCTCGAGGACATCCTCGCCGCCACACCGCTGGCGCACGCTTCGCGCCCGCACCTGGAGGGCGGCCCCATGCGCACTCCTCACGAGCCAAGGCCGAGGGTAGCGTGATGAGAACCTCACGCAAACTCATCGTATCGTGCGCGTCCGCGGCGCTGATTTTGAGTGCAGTGGTGGCGTGCGCCCCACCAGCGGATGGCGCCCGGGTCGCTCGATCAACGCTCGTCATAGGGATCGATGTCAGCGGCTCATTCCGGGGCAAAGCCCACTATGAGAGCGCGATCGATTTCACGGCGAACTACCTCTATGCTCACCTTCACGGACTGGGTGGACTGAAGCAGCCGACGGCGGTGTTCGTCGGCTCGTTCGGTGGGGAAAAGCCAGGAGAGACAAAGTCCTTCCAGCCGATCCACACCTTTCAAAACAAGAGCGTCGCGGAGATCGCAGCGTTCCTGAGGAAGGAGTATCCGTCGAATGACGGGCTCACCGACTTCAACCCGTTCTTCGACCGCGTCGGGACGCTGGTGAAGCGCCAGAACCTGGTGCTCTCACCGCTCAATATCGTGATGCTCACCGACGGATTGCCGGACACGCCGTCGGAAAAGCACGACAGCCTGAGTAAGTACAAGAACATCAACGTGAGTGGTCTCGAGTACCTCTCGAAGAACACGACGATTCGCGTCTTGTATCCGCGTCCCACCGTGGCGGTGCACTGGGAGAAGAAGATCCCTCGGCGCCGCGTGCGGATGTGGACCGTCGACGACGAGGTGATGGCCACTTGGCGCTCACACTATCACGCGGGCGCGACCCCGCAGAATCAGCCGGAGCTCTGGAAATGGATCTCTGACAACGTCGACTTCCGCGTCCGAAGTGGTGGCATCCTATAGATCGCTGACCAGAGCGCGCCGGAAGCATTTGGTGGAATGGTCGTTGACGATGCCGACGCCCTGCATCCAGGCGTAGACGATAGTCGGGCCGACGAACTTGAAGCCGCGGCGCTTCATCTCCTTCGAGATCTGTTCGGACAACGGTGACGATGCGATCAAGGTGCGGCCATTGCCCTTCAGCACCTTGCCGTCGGTGAAAGACCAGCAGAACTCACCGAAGCTCTCGCCCCGGTCCTCCATCTCGCGGAAGGTCTGAGCGCCCCGGATCGTCGCGTCGATCTTCGCTCGGGCCCGCACGATGCCGGCGTCGTTCATCAGTCGCTTGATGTCCGTCTTGCCGAATCGGGCAACCTTCTTCGGGTCGAAGCCGGCGAAGGCTTTGCGGAAGGCCTCTCGCTTTCTGAGAATGATGATCCACGCCAACCCGGCCTGGAATCCTTCCAGCATCAACATTTCCCACAGCATGCGAGGATCTCGCTCGGGGACGCCCCACTCTGAGTCGTGGTAAGCGCGCATCAGAGGGTCGCCTTCCGCCCAGGCGCAGCGATGTAGATCCGTCATGCAGCGAATTTGGCCAGAGTGCAGTAACCCGCCGAGGTCAAGGAATCTACACATCGTGCATGCCGAGCGGCGGGCCCGGCGGCTGGGAGTTTTTTTATATGGTACAACTCGGGAGGGTTGGAACACGGTGTCGACGGCGTTTCCCTATTGACAGCCTCAGCCTCCGCTCGTATCGTCGATCCATGATCGACTCCCAGCACGTGTTGCCCGCTCTCGTCTCGTCCTGTAATCCGTGCGGCTGTTCGCGCCCGCGATGCGGCCGGTGTTGACGCGACCGAGCAATTGAACTCTGCTTTCGCGAATGCCCCGGGCCATTGTCCGGGGCATTTTTTTTTCTACGACACACTGAGGACTACCGATGTCAAACGTGCTCTCAGAAGTTCTCTCCGCTAACGGTAACTACGCCGCTGCGTTCGGCCCGAAGGGCGACCTGGCGCTACCCCCTGCCCGTCGCTTTGCCATTCTCACGTGCATGGACGCGAGACTGGACCCCGCCAAGTACGCCGGGCTCCGCGAAGGTGACGCGCACGTCATCCGCAACGCGGGCGGCCGCGCCAGCGACGACGCCATTCGGTCACTGGTGATCTCGTACAAGCTCCTCGGCACCCGTGAGTGGTTCGTCATCCACCACACCAATTGCGGAATGGAGTTCTTCACCGATGCCCTCATGCGCGATCTCCTGGCGCGGAGTCTCGAGACAGCCGAACTCAGCACCCAGGGTTTTCGCGACGTCGGCAAGGGGCCAGGCTCGGCAGAAGCCCAGTTCGTCGACTGGCTCACAATCGCAGACACGGCGCAAGCCGTAGTCGATGATGTCTCGCGGATTCGACGGCATCCATTGGTGCCGAAAAGCATCCCGATCTATGGGTACATCTATGATGTGAAGACGGGGAAGCTGGTCGAGGTGCCAGCAGCGACTCAGGCGGGCCGATCAACATAAAGTGGCCGCCTGTGCGGTCCTCGGCGGCGCTAGGAGCGCTAGGCGTTGGCGCCGCCGTACTCTTCGCGGTAGAACTTGAGCAGCTCGAACAGATACGCAATTCCAAGCGGTCCGAGCAGCACTCCGAGCAGACCGAAGTACCTCACTCCGGCGAATGCGCCGACGAGTGTGATCATCGGATGAATGTTGGATACCCGTCGGTAGATGAGCGGGCGGATCACATTGTCTACGTTGCTGGCGATGCCGGCGCCAATGACCAACATCGTGATTGCCGCGCCATAGCGGTCTTGCACCAGTAATACAAGCGTCGCGGGCAGCCATACCAGTGAGGTTCCGAGCACAGGAAGGATCGAAGCGAAGGCGGTAACCGTTCCCCAGAAAAATGGATTGGGAAGTCCGACGATCCAGAAGCCGGTGCCGACAAGAGTTCCTTGTATCACCGCGATCAGTACGGTCCCGAGCAGCGTAGCCTCCGTCACGTTGAAAAAACGGTCGCGCAAAGCGTCCGCGGTGTGGGCCGAGAACGGTATGTACTCCCGGAGCGAGGTCCACGTAGTGCCTTCCGAACGAAGCATGTAATACAAACCAAAGAAGGCTATCACGAGATTCAACACCGCCGATGTCGCTCCGCCCACGACCGAAATGACCCGGGGGGATAGCCATGAGGCGATCGTGCCGCTCGCTTTCGCCAGCTCTTCGCCCACCTGAAAGTCGCCAATCCGGAGTTGGGCAATCCGCGCGAAAGCGGAGCTGCTCTGCAGAGTGCGCAGCGCGTCGGGCGCTTGAGCGATCACTGCCCCAATGAGCCAGGAGAGCGGCAACGCGACTATGACCAGAGCGATCGTAAGAGTTATCGCCGCCGCGAAGCCCGGCTTCATCACCCGCTCGAGGCGTTGGTAGGGCCCGACGAAGATTACGTAGAGAACCGCAGCGCCTAGAAGTCCACTGAGAAAAGGTGAAACGGCCACGAGAACAGCGACGGCCAGCACCAGGATAAGCAGCCCGGCGCGATCGCGCGGCGTTTGGAGAAACGTCATCGGTCAGCTGCGGGGTTTGTCATAGGCGGTACTCTAACCTATCGTTGAACTACCGACCCGGCCACCGGCGTGACTTTCACTCGTGTTTCTTCTGCGCGTCGACGAATTGTTTGTAGTCGCGCTGGACCTGGGTTTCATACCGTCGCCCGAAATCGACCAGCGGTCGCTTCCAGCCGCTGGTTCCGGCGAACGCGATGAGATCGTCGGCGGTTGCGGACCCTTGACGTCCATTGCTTCTTAGTTGGGCCCATGCGGTCACGCGGCCCATCGCCCTCGCCGCGGAGCGGAGATGACGCGGATCGCCTCTCGCGTCCTTCAGGGTCAAGCGATCGCTGGTCGGCTGGAGCTCGTGCAGCACGTAACCGCCGCGCCCAATCTTCTTCGCATGTAGCAACGCGGGCGCGATCGCCTGCATACGTTGCTGAATGCCAACGACGCGATCGGCCTCGCTCTTCCACGCTGGCTGTCGGAGCCTTTCGAATCTTGCGAGGCTCGAAGGCGCCGCCTGCTTGGCGTCGAGGACAGCGTTGCCATCGCGACCACCATCCCCTCGCACCAACACGATATACCGTTCAAGGCCCAGACTTCCCAACCCCGCCACGCGGCGCGCGACATCCAGAACTCTGAAGAAGTCGGGATCAGGCTGGGAGTTTGCAAACTCGTCGAGCCGGCGCGTGACGTTCGTTCGCTGACTATCGCTAACCGGTAGCGCGCGCTCGCCATCGATCATAATCCGCCGCTTTCCTTTCTTCAGCGTCGTGCGAGAGTTGATGAGCATCGGTCGCGTCTGTTTGCTGACCCGCCGGAGAAGGGTCCGGACCATCCCGCTCGCCGTCGAGCGCTCGATCCAGCGCGCTTTGCCGTCAGCGAGCGCCGTCTGGTACGCGTCCAGAAACAGCTTCACGAGCTCGTTCGCCTCGGCCCGGGTCAGATCGAGCAATGGCGCGGCGACATACGCGCTCGCCACGAAACGCGACACCTCCCAGGTCGCGGGAGCAAGAGCAGCTTCGTCGAAGTCGTTCAGGTCGAAGTAGGAGAGACCGTTGTCGCCCTGAAAGCTTCCGAAGTTTTCAAAATGAAGATCTCCGGATGCCCAAACCAGCGGACCGTCAGGAAGGGCGCGACGTCGCGTGGCAACGTCTTCCCAGAATAGATGTGCTGTGCCCCGAAAAAACGCGAAGGGCGATTTGCACATCGCCCGATACTTGAGCGCGAGTCGCTCCGGCTCGCGGCCCGCGTTGAAGCGTTCGATGCGATCGACTGTGTCACGAGAGGAAGAAACCAAGATTGTCCGCGCGCGTTACCCGAATGTAAAACAAAACGCTTCCACTCCCGGGTCGGCAAACTGTATCTCGAACTCACGATCAGCTATGCCTGTCTGCAGGCGCACGAGTTGGTAAGTCCTCTGGCGAGCTGCCGTCCCGTTCCCCTGATCATCGACGTCTGTTCCATGTCCCGCGCCCGGCGGCTTGCCGTCTACGGTTACCCTGAACCGCACTGGCTGCGATCCCGGCTGGGGACCCATTATAAGATTCACATCCCGGGCGTGGAAGCGATACACGAGTCGACAATTCGGCTCGTTCAGCACGGCGCCTCCTCCTTTCACCGTCCAACTACCGGCAAGTCCCCACTGATTGAGTGCCAGGCGGGGAACGGTGTACGCACGAGGCGCGTCCTGTAGCGCATCAGACGCGAACGCCTCTGCCTTCTGGTAGCCGAGATAGCTCTCCGGTGACCGCAGCGTGCCGTAATCGGCGGCGACCTCGAGACCACGCGGCGTGACTTTCACCAGCTGATTGTCGATTTTCCGTCCGCTTTCAGTCAGCAATCGCTGAATCACTTTCTCGGTCTCAGCATAGGAGCCTTCGCCGAAGTGGTGATATCGAATGCGACCGTTAACATCGGCGATATACACTGCTGGCCAGTAGTTGTTGTCGAAGGCACGCCAGACGCCATAGTCGCTGTCTACAGCGATCGGATAGTTCACGTCCATCTCCTTCGCAGCCCATCGCACGTTGTCGATGTTTTTCTCGAATGGAAACTCTGGCGTATGCGCGCCGATTACGACCAATCCCTGATCGCGGTATTTCCGGTCCCAGGCACGCACGTAGGGAAGGGTGCGGAGCCAATTGATACAGGTATAAGTCCAGAAATCGACGAGCACGACTTTCCCGCGCAGGCCCGCGGGTGTAAGCGGTGGAGAGTTGAGCCACTCTGTCGCTCCGCTGAATGAGGGAAGCGCGCCCTCGTCTCCCTCAGTCAGCGCTGCGCATGCCATCTGTTGCACCGCGGATCCGATGACGCCGAGCCTCGTGGCGCCGAGCGCAGCAGCCGCACTTCTGATGAATCGGCGCCTGTCCTGATTGATTGAATCGGACATTTGTAAAGCTCCTCGATCTCACCAATGGTACGCCTCCCTCTTCCCGCTTCCCGCCTCGTCAGTAACCATCGACATCAACGATTGCCTTGGCAAAGGCTCGTGGATCTTCCTGGGGCACGTTGTGGCCGATACCGCTCAGCACGCGGTGCGAATACTTACCGGTGAATTTGCTGGCGTACGCCTTTCCATCGGCAGCGGCGCCATCGAAATCGCTGGCAATCGTGATGGTGGGGACGGAGATCGCCGGACCCGCGAATAGTTTCTGCTCTAGGTCGCCGTATTTCGCTTCGCCGTCCGCGATGCTCAGTCGCCAGCGGTAGTTGTGAATTACGATTCTGACGTGATCGGGATTCTTGAATGAAGCTGCCGTGCGGTCGAACGTGGCGTCATCGAACTTCCACTTCGGCGACGCGATCTGCCAAATGAGCTTGTTGAAGTCGT
>JBGQIT010000155.1:0-6669 GCA_041498575.1 Gemmatimonadaceae bacterium | reverse complement strand
TCCCGAAGAGTTGTACCTCAACGATCATGGCCGGCGATTCGTTCTCAGTACTGCCGGTCTCGAGAGCGAATCGAAGAGCGGCATGGCGGTCGCGCTGGGAGATGCGTTCAATCGCGGCCGGCTCGACGCGTTCGTCACCAACATCTCCGAGCGTGGATACCTCTTTCAAAACAACAATCTGCGCTTGAACGAGATGCCCGAATCGCGCCGGTTCCGCAACGTTGCCGAAGGCGCGATCGCAGACGCGGGCTGGGCGTGGGGCGCGCAGTTCGGTGATCTCAATAACGACGGTGCTAACGAGCTCTTCGTGGCCAATGGATTCATCTCGGCAGATCCTAAAAAGAGTTATTGGTACGCGATGTCGAAGATCGCCGGCGCCAACGGCCGATTCTTCGAGGACGCCGCAACCTGGCCTGCATTCGGGAACGCGAGTCTGTCCGGCTACGAGCGGTCACGGGTGTACATCAATCGCGGCGTCGCGGGCTGGGTGGATGTTGCGAAGAACGTCGGTGTGACGGACGTGTACGACGGCCGCGCCGTGGCGCTCGCCGACCTTTGGAATCGCGGCGCCGTGGACGTGATCGTCGCCAACCAGAACCAGCCCGCGGTGCTGTATCGCGACTATCCCGACAGCACCAACCACTGGATCGCCTTCAAGCTCATCGGCACGCGCAGCAATCGCAGCGCGATCGGCGCCGAGGTGGTGCTCGAGTCCGGAGATCTAAAGCAGCGGCGGATCGTCGACGGCGGATCGGGATTCGCGAGCCAGAACGACCGGCGGCTGCACTTCGGGCTCGGATCGCGTGAGTGGGTGGACCGTGTCGTCATCTACTGGCCGTCGGGAATACAACAAGTCCTGCAGCATCCCGCAATCGATCGCTTCATCACCGTCACCGAGCCCGAGCGGTGACGCCATCAGCGACGCGACACAGTCCGGTCAGGGCATCATGAACGTTAAGCGACCGTACATTCCTCTACTGACTGCGTGTGTTCGCTGGTAAGCGTCTACGAGACTCAGGAAATCAGCCCACATTCGCTCCTCGTCGACGTCCGTGATCCAGGTGATGGTCTGATCAGTATTGACCTGCGCAAAGGTCATGTCATCGCGCATGCTCGGGCGCGGCAGCGTGTGCTGCCTGGTCATTCCCAAAACGTAGGCCAGAGCGATGTCATCCCAAATGACCCAGGGCTTGGAGAAATCGTCGACCCTCAGTGGCTTGACGGCACGGTAGTACCACGCTTGATATTCCTCCCACAGCCAGGCTCCGATTGCTCCGCGCGTGGCTAGCATTGCACGCACCTGATCCAGGCTGAGCGAGAGGCTTGCGCGGCAGACATTGCCGGGTCCGATGACGAGCGGCACCTTTGAGTCGAGGATCGCCTGCACTGCATGCACATCATTGGCAATGTTGAACTCTTCGCCACCCTTCTCATCGGGGAAGCCCATTTGGACGACGCGAACACGATCTACAATGGTTGGGTCAGTAAGGATCGCGGACGCCACATCCGTGGCCGCGCCGATCATCAGTACGGTCAAGCGATTTTCTCTCGTGAAGCGCCTGGAAGTCTCAACAAGAAAGCGAACAGCCGGGCTCGTGCGTGGCGTCTTCGAGTTCTGCAAGGGAAGACTCCCTCCTTCGACGAGCGGCGGGTGTGTACTCATCCCCAGACGATTCTCAACCACATCGACGAGGATCCGGTAAGACGTCTGACCGGCGGGTGCGCTGATCGTTGGAGCGTGTGCCGACATCACGCCAAGCACTTCGAGGCGAGGCTGGAGAAGCAGATAGGTGATGGCCCATTGGTCGTCGATCTCGTTACCGACATCAGTCGAGAGGACAACCGGTATCCTCGCGTCAGCAGTTTGAGCTCCACATATCACACCAGTGGAAACCACAAAAAGCACGGCAAAACAAAAAGACCATCCAGGCAGTCGCATCGCTCCTCCCTTGTCGTCGCTAATGAGATTGCATAGTCGAGCGATGTTACATCAGTCACGTTCAGCGCGCCAACCACCTGTCGGCGGCGTCGTCACTGTCACCCAGACCGCGTTGAAGCGATGAGCGACGCGACACTCGCCACAGCGGGGCGGAATGCGCTCGTGCGCTCCTGGGACCGCGCGAGCAAGATCGATCCCCGCTATCTGATCGCGTTTCTCATCACGCTCGTTCTGGTCGCGGCGCAGCTGCGCTACCATATGCTCGGTAGTTATGACAGGCTCGCGCTGGCGCTTGGCGTCTGCCTGGCGACCGAGGCTCTGCTCTCCTGGTTCGACCGCGGCAAGGTCGTCAACCTGCTCAGCGCCTATATCAGCGGCATCAGCCTCACACTTCTCCTCAAGCCGCAGGGTGGAGCGCTCTGGCCGTTCGTACTCGGCGGCTTTATCGCGATCTCGTCCAAATACGTCCTGCGTTATCGCGGCAATCACCTATGGAATCCCACGAACTTCGCGGTCAGCGCGTTGTTGCTTGCCGCGCCCGACCACGTGTCGGTGCTCAGCCACCAGTTTGGCAACGACGTCACGACCAACCTGGTGATCTGGATTTTCGGACTGATTATCGCTGCGCGCGTAGGTGTGCTTCACATTACGCTCACGTACGTCGCGAGCTTCCTGCTGCTGAACAGTGTGCGCGCCGTCGCGCTCGGACAGCCAGTGCTGCCGGAGATCGCGCCGATTACCGGCCCGATGTATCAGCTGTTCATCTTCTTCATGATCACCGACCCGCGCACCGTGGTGCGCGGTCGGCAGCGGCAGATCGTCGTTGCGATCTTGATCGCGCTGATGGAGACGCTGATACGCTTCGCGTCTGACAAGGGATGGCCACTACCGACGGCGTTCAACGCGGCGCCGGCGTTTCTGGCGCTTGCCTTGGTCGGCCCCGTGGCGAAGTGGCTCGACCTCTGGCGGCTTCGCCCCAAACAGTCCTTCGCGGAAGGCGCTATCCGGCCGTGACCCCGACCAATGCGGCCGGCACCGCCAGCCGGAGCAACAATACCGATTTACTAAACAATAGCGTCTCCTTTAGGCGTGGCCGGCGTACGCTTTCTGACCGGGCTTGTACGGGATGCACGGCTCATACTTTCCGGGAGACTCCTCGTAAACCTGTGCCTGGGTGCAGCCGATCTCGGACGTGAAATACCCGAGCAGCGACAGCTCCTTCATCATTCTGAAATAGCGATTGGGCGGCTCGGTGCCTGCCACAGTCGCCTGCTGCGACTCCGTTTTCGGCGCATTTTCCTGGACGGCCTGCGCCAGAAAATCCTTCGACCTCTTGAGTTCCTCCAGGCGGTGCTTTTCGCCGTAGTCGAACTGCTCCTTGTCGAGGGTCTTGAGGAGTGCCAGGCGCTGCTCGGGCGACGCCTGCATGAAGGTCTTGCCGCCGTTCTTCGCCTTGCTGGCGTCATCCAGCTTCACCATGCCTGCCCGGAAAATCTTCTCATCCTCGAGGCTGTAGCTGTCGGTCACCATCCGCGCCATGAATTCGCCCGTCTTGGCTGCCTTCGCGCCCGGAGTGCTCGTCGTCGGCAGAATCGTATCTGCGATCTCGTCGAGATACGCGATCTCGTCGGTAGTGAACGGCGTGGAGGGCACGCCCGTCTTCT
The DNA here is from genome assembly GCA_041498575.1 of Gemmatimonadaceae bacterium. Classification (GTDB taxonomy): domain Bacteria; phylum Gemmatimonadota; class Gemmatimonadetes; order Gemmatimonadales; family Gemmatimonadaceae; genus UBA4720. The sequence continues at coordinate 3,066 of JBGQIT010000155.1, read as the reverse complement.
CAGTGCGGCACCCAGTGATCAGGGCGCTTCCACCAATCAGCGCTACGCCGCCCAAGAGCGCCGCCACCCGCGCCACGGCCTCTCGGCGGGTGATCATGTCCGGACCGTATTCGTCCACGATATCGTTGTCAGTCATGATGTCTCCGATCAGAGAGTCTGGCGCTTGAGCTCCTGCACCGCGTAGTCAGCCGCGCGGGCAGTGAGCGCCATGTAGGTGAGTGAAGGGTTCTGACACGCGGTCGAGACCATGCACGATCCGTCGGTGACGAAGACGTTTTGCGCATCCCATACCTGGTTGTGGGAGTTGAGAACCGAAGTCTTCGGATCCCTGCCCATGCGCGCCGTCCCCATCTCATGAATTCCCATCCCGGGGAAGGATCCGGCGTCGTAAACGCCGACGTCCTTTACTCCCGACTGTTCCAGCAATTCCGCCATGTCGACCTGCATGTCGCGCCGCATCAGGCGCTCGTTCTCACCCGTCGCGCAGTCGATCTTGAGCACCGGAAGTCCCCACTTGTCCTTCTTGGTCGGATCGAGCGAGGCCATGTTGGCGTGATTCGGTAGCATCTCCCCGAACGCGGTCGCGCCAATGCCCCATTGTCCGGGCAGCGACATCGCATCCTTGAACTCCCCACCGACGCCCAGCTCCGCGACGCCGCGTCCCCACCCATCGCGGCCGGCACCGCCCTGGTAGCCGAACCCGCGCAGATACTGCCGCTTATCGCCGAACAGATTTTGATAGCGCGGAATGTAGAAGCCATTCGGACGCCGGCCGTGGTAGTACTTGTCCTCCAGCCCCTCGAGCCTACCCTGAGCGCCGGCGCGGAAGTGATGATCCATCAGATTGTGTCCGAGCTCGCCCGAGCTGCTGCCCAATCCGCCAGGCCACACGTCGATCGCCGAGCGCATCAGGAGCCAGGCGCTGTTGAGCGTCGAGGCGCAGAGGAAGACGACCTTCGAGGTGTAATCCGTCGTCTGGTTGCTGAGCCCGTCGAGCACCCGGACTCCCGTCGCGCGCTTCTTGTCTTTGTCGTAGAGAACTTCGGTGACGATCGCCCACGGTCTGAGCGTAAGTCGTCCGGTTGCCATCGCCGGCGGCAGGGTCGACGACTGGGTGCTGAAGTACGCGCCGTACGGGCAGCCAAGCCAGCAGGCATCACGGTACTGGCACTGCATTCTGCCCGCATGCGCCTGGGTGAGATTGGCGCTACGCCCTGGAATGATGCGCCGGTGCGGTCCGAATTTTTTGTTCGCAATGGTCGCGACAGCCTGCTCGCCGCAATTGAGCTGCATCGGCGGGAGGAATTGTCCGTCGGGCAGCTGCGGCATGTTCTCGTGCGTGCCGTTGATACCGGCGTGCTTCTCGACGTGATCGTACCACGGGGCGAGGTCGGCGTAGCGGATAGGCCAGTCGATGGCGATTCCGTCCTTGGCATTGGCCTCGAAGTCGAAATCACTCCAGCGATAACTCTGACGACCCCACATCAAGGAGCGTCCTCCGACGTGGTATCCGCGATACCAGTCGAAGCGCTTTACCTCGGTGTAGGGCGAATCCTTATCGGAGGCCCAGTAGTCGAGATTCGTTTCGTTCAACGGGTAGTCACGCTTCAGGACCGGATAGAGCTCTTCCATCGCGCGTGTGCGTCCGCCGCGATGCGGATACTCCCACGGCCCTTTGGTCGCGTTGACGTAGTCCTTGATGTGCTCGATGTTCTTGCCGCGCTCGAGCATGAGCACCTTTAGACCCTTTTCGGTGAGCTCCTTGGCGGCCCACCCTCCGGAGATTCCGGACCCCACGACTATCGCATCATACTCAGGATTCTGCATCAAGTCCTCGCTGTCGATTTGGTGTTACGTCGAGCGCGGTTTCGTCTCAGCGGGTGGAACTGTCGACCGGCGCCCAAGAATATGGGCGTGGGGGACCGATTAGCTCAAGACCAAATCAAAACTACGAATTGAGCGCGATCCGACAACTACACAACTGCTAACTGAACGAGATCCGAGATCTCAGAGGCATAGATCTGAGGATCTAGTCACCGCGCTCCGACAGTATGGCGCGCGTATCCGCCTACAATCCACCGCCTGTACAATAGCGCCACTCAGATATGTCGCAGCGTTGTTCCTAAACCCTGGTATCTGCGCTTCTCAGATCTCGGATCACGTTCAGTTTGCAGTTTTCAGATGTCGGATCACGTTCAGTTCGCAGGTGAGATCTCGGCTCACGTTCAGTTAGCAGTTGTGGCGGCCGTGTGCCCCGCCCGATACTTTGTAGCCGATGGAGCCAACTGACAGAGGCATTACATTCGCGCGTCCCGGAGTCTTTTGGGCTGGCGTCGTGGCTGTGATCGCAGGTGTAACCCTTCATCTGCCGATGTACGTGGAAGCCCGGGATATGGGATATCGTCTGGCTGGCATGCCGTTGGACGTTGGCATGATCGTCGGAATGGCGTTGATCGTTGTCGGGCTGGCCGCGACATTCTGGGGCCTGATTCCGCGGGATCACCTACATGCCCTGGCGTCCGACGTGCACATCCGCGTGCGGGCACTGGACGAGGTGCCGATACGTTCCTCGCACGTGGCGCTCATGCTCGTCATGGCGGCCGCCGTAACGATCGACGTGATGAAGCCGGCGACGTTGGCGTTCGTGTTGCCGGGCATGACTCGAGAGTACGGCCTGAGATCCCCACTGCACCCGACAGGAACCATCCCCGCGGCGCTGCTGCCCCTTGCCGGGATTACCGGCACCGTGCTTGGGTCATTTCTCTGGGGCTGGCTGGGCGATCGCATTGGTCGCCGTCCTTCCATCCTCATGGCCGCGATGACGTTCATCGCGACGAGCATCTGCGGCTCAATGCCCAGCTTCGCCCTGAATATGGTGATGTGCTTCGTCATGGGCCTCGGCGTGGGCGGGATGTTGCCGATCATGTTCACGATCATGGCGGAAACAATTCCGGCGCGACACCGAGGTTGGCTGCTGGTGCTGATCGGAGGGGACGTGGCCGGAGCGTACATCATCACGAGCTGGCTCGCCGCCTCCCTGATGCCTTCTCTCAGCTGGCGCATCCT
>JBGQIT010000154.1:0-6683 GCA_041498575.1 Gemmatimonadaceae bacterium | reverse complement strand
GCGATGTACGCCGCGTAGAGTTGGTTACGGAGCGGCGCACCGAAGAGCGTGGTGGTGTTGAGGAGCTGCGTGACCGTGACGTCCTTGAGGAACCTCGTGCCCGTCGGTTCCATCTTGTAAGCGACGTATTTCTGGTCGGAAGTGATCGTGATAGTTATTGGACCCGCGACCGCGCCTGCCGGGAACGAAACGGTCAGGCCTGTCTCAGGGATCGAAATCGTGCCGCCCGCCTGATCGATAGTCTTCGAAACCCTAATCACGTCCTTGTGCTGCTTCTTCCACCAGACGGCCCTGAGGTCGAGATGGAGGGCGTCGGTGACAGCGCCCGCGCCCGTCAGGCTGTGCGCATCGAGCTGCGGGGTTGTCGGTGAAGCCTTTGAAGCAACAGCGGAAGGGGCGATCGGGGCGGAAATGCCCCCCTCGGAGCACGATGCCAGTACAAGCGCGCCGATGGTGATGGCAAGGGAGCGCCAGAGCCCTGATCGAAACATTTGACCGTCTGGTGTTGGAAGGTGGGTAGCGAAGACGGTCACCCTAAGGCAACGCGCGTGCCTCCGGGAAGTCGTTATTAATCATAGACTTGCAATAATCACCTTCCGAAGCTCATCAATAACGGTGCAACGTTTTTTTACACCAGGATCGTTTCGTTACACGGGTTGGAGTGGTCGAGTGTGGTCGGCCAAAGGGCATGAACCTCGGGCCCATTTTGGCAAAAGTCTGTTTATTTTCACACTATCGAACCAGAGCAGAACCACGGTGCGAAGGAAGCGTCTGCGTGGAGATTTCGGATGCTATCGGGTCGATTTCGGACTCATCCCGTAGCTCCTGGGCTTGTCCCGCAGTCTCAAAAAAAAAAGGAAACGTGGAGCAAGTTGGTCTTTCATGCGTATTAATGTGATATAGGAGCGACTTCTTTCATTGCCTTGCTCAGCGCCGGACTTTCCTGGACTGGCGTGAAACCTGTAGCTCCTACATTGTGTCCTATAGTTACACCCTTTAGCCACTTAGTCGCATGTCACTTGGAACTCAGAGAGCACGGCTCACCGTAGCCGTGATCACCGCCTTTGCAGGCGGACTAATCGTCGCATCCGGTCTTAACTGGACCAAGCTCGGATTTGCGCAAACTCGTCCCGCAGCGGCAGTCGTCCAGCCAATTGCCGAAGCAAGCAACGCATTTGTCGCGATCGCCAATAACGTCACGCCCGCGGTCGTCTCCATTGAAGTGATCAGTAACCCCAAGACCGGGACTACATCGCAACGCGGACGCGGTCAGCTTCCGCAGGGCGTTCCACCCGGAATGGAGGATTTCTTCCGTCAATTCGATATCCCGCAGCAACAGCGGCCGATGCGCGGCCAGGGCTCGGGATTCATCGTGACGTCTAACGGATACATCCTCACCAACAACCACGTCATCACCAATACCGATCGCGAGACCATTGCTGACAAGGTGACGGTGAAAATGCTCGACCACCGCGTCTTCACCGCCAAGGTCGTCGGGCACGATCGGACGACAGACGTGGCGGTGATCAAGATCGATGGCACCAACTTCCCCACCGTTTCGCTCGGCAACGACGTGACGTCTCGGATCGGAGAATGGGTGCTCGCAATCGGCAATCCGCTCGGACTCGAGAACACGGTGACGGCGGGAATCATCAGCGCCAAGGGCCGTAGCCTCGCCGAGCTGATGAATCCGAACGGAACGAACCAGTACGCGATCAGCGATCTGATTCAGACCGACGCCGCGATCAACCCGGGCAACTCCGGTGGTCCGCTGGTCAACTCGCGCGGCGAAGTGATCGGCATCAACAGCGCCATCGCGAGCCCGACCGGCTACAACGCCGGCTATGGCTTCGCCATTCCGGTCACGCTCGCCAAGCGCGTGATGGACCAGCTCATCGCCAACGGACGCGTTCGCGTTCCGGCGCTGGGGATCGGCATTGACGACGTGAGTCCCGAAGACGCCGCGGTCGCGGGCGTGAAGGACATTCGCGGAGTGCTGGTTCGCAACTTCCCGGCGGAGGATACCCCGGCGAAGAAGGCGGGGCTTCAGCCGGGTGATGTGATAATCACCGCGGATGGCCAGCCTGTCGACCGCGTCAGCACGCTTCAGAGAATCGTTCGCAACCACAATCCTGGCGAGACGATCGAGATCGAGGCGATGCGTTACGGTCAGCGCAAGACTTTCCGCGTGACGTTGATGGAGGCCAAGACCGATCAAGAGGTTGCAAGCGCATCGGCACCGGCCAACGCCCCGGCGGGCGGGATGCTACACCCCGCACTCGGGATCTCGGTCGCGCCGGTAAGTCCGGAGATTGCGGCGCAGGCGAGACTGACCACGCCGGTTCGTGGCGTCCTGGTATCGGATGTCACCCCGGGCGGACCCGCGGACCAGAAGCTCGCGCGGAACGATGTGATCACGGAGGTTTTGTTTCCGGCTCCGCGTCGGGCGATCAACACCCCGGCTGAACTACAGCAGGTGCTAAGCCGGCTCAAGAACGGCGACTACGTCAGCCTCAGCGTCTACTCGTTGGATGACAGGCTGCACGCGCCGAGGATCGTAAATCTGCAGATAGGCAATTAGAGCAGCATTTCGCTGCGAGAAAGAGCCCCCGCAGATCGCGGGGGTTTTTTTTCGCGGTAGAACCATCGAGCTGGAGCTTTCACGCGATCCGGAGTCGCTGCTATCTTTGATCGCGAGCGCGGAAGTGGCGGAATTTGGTAGACGCGCTGGACTTAGGATCCAGTGGAGCAATCCGTGGGGGTTCGAGTCCCCCCTTTCGCATGGCGCAAATTATTCTTCCTGAACGGAGACCAGAATGAAGAGAAAAAACGAGATCCCCGACTTCTCGAAGAAAAGGAAAGGACCGCAGCCACATTCGGTTCCCGATCCTACGAAGCTCCAGCCGCCGGCACCGCCTCCCGCTCCGCCGGTGAGAGCGGGAAAGCCGCCCGCCACCTCGATGAAATCGGGCCGCAGAGGATCGTAAGCGGGTCGCGTTGCTCGCCGAGTTTCTCCATGCGATCACTCAACAACGCCACGAGAACGTAAAGAGTCGGTACCGACGCAACTTAGATATTGCGGGACGTTTTGAAGGGAGGCGCTGCGAGCCAGGTAACCCGGGTGATCCGCTCAATCTCACCCTAGCACTGTTTGACGCGGAATCAAACGAACCCCTGCCTCGCATCGCGAAGCAGGGGTTCGTCATATCCGTCCGCCGCGGCTCTTACTCTGCTTCGATATTGATCCTCGCTTCCGCCAGCTCGGTGAGGAGGTGGTCTGTCGCCCCTTCCTCATCAAGGGTCTGCTGAAGCAGTTCCGCCTGCGATTCGTAGCCGAGCTGCCGGGCGTAGGTTCGGACGGTCCCGTAGCCGGCCATCTCGTAGTGCGCGACGTGCTGCGCCGCGGAAATCAGCCCGGCGTCCAGAACGTCGTCGCCCGGCTCCTCCTGGATCAACTCACTGCCTTCTTCGAGCAGACCCTCCATCCCGACGCTTTTCCTGCCGCGCGGAGTCACGCCCAATTCTTCGCAGATCAGCTCGAGACGCTTCACGTGCTCTCCGGTCTGATGGAGGTGCGTCTTGAAGGCAACTTTGAGCTCGGGATGCTTGGTCGCCTTGATCATCTTCGGGAGCGCCTTCAGGATTTGCTTCTCGGCGCTGTAAAGATGCTTCAGCTCCTGGACGTAAAGGTTCTTGAGGGTATCTAGCTCCATTGTCGGTCTCTGCACGAAGGTTGGCTGGCCTGACCCAGAATTTTCGTTCGTCGGGAATCGCAATATAGCCGGGCCGAGCGGGTCGACGCCTTTGCAACTCTGTTATATTGCTGACATGAAGATCGAGTTTACGCCTGGCGCGTCTGAGGGGGTCGAGCGGCACATTCAGGTCTCGGTGCCCGCCGAGGATGTGAAGGATGCGGAAGACAAGGCGGCGAGACGTTATGCCTCTACAGTCCGGCTGCCCGGGTTCAGACCCGGAAAGGCCCCCGCGACTGTAGTCCGGAAGAAGTTTGGTGAGGCGATCAGGCAGGAAGCCCTGGAGAACATCGTTCGCGAAGCCTACCAGGAGTTCGTGGAGAAGGAGAGCATCAAGGTAGCGGCCCAGCCCCACATCCACGATTTGAAGTTCGAGGAGGGGAAACCGCTCACCTTCGAGCTGCACCTCGAAGTAAGACCAACGATCGAGCTCGCGCGGACGAACGGCTTCCGAATTCAGCGTGACGCCGCGACGGTCACCGATGAGCAGCTCAATGAGCAGCTCGAGCAGATCCGGGACGAGAAGGCGACCTGGACACCGGTCGCGGAGAAGCCGAAGCCCGGCGACATGGTGAACGTGCAGATTGCGACTGGTGCCGCGGATAAGGACGCGGGCGAGGGGAAGAGCTATCCGCTAGTCCTTGGCGCGGGCCAGGCGATCCCGGGAATCGAAGAGTTGGTCATGGAAGCCGCCCCCGGCGAAACCGTCGAGCGGCCGGTCAAGTGGCCCGACGATTTTCCGGACGAAGCACAGCGTGGGCAGACGAAGACGGTCCGCATCACGCTGAACGAAGTGAAGCGGAAGTCGGCGCCGCCACTCGATGACGCGCTCGCGCGCGAGGTCGGTGACTTCGAGTCGCTCGACGCCCTGAAGAAGGCGGTGCGTTCCGATATGGAGCGCCATGCCGAGCACGAGGCCGAAGCAGGCGTGCGGCAGCAGCTGATCGATCAGATCATCTCCGCCAACGCGTTCGACGTGCCCAAGAGCTGGGTTCAGCAGTTCGTCCAGAATTACGCCGAGTCGTACAAGATTCCGGAGGACCAGCGCGAACAGTTCGCGGGCGAATTCCGCTCGATGGCCGAGCGGCAAATCAGGCGCGACCTGGTGATCGAGACCATCGCGGAGAAGGAAGGATTGCTCGCGACGGAAAAGGATCTGGACGATCGCATTGCAGAACAAGCTGAAAAGAGAGGGGCGAACCCCGGCCAGATATACGCCCAGCTCGAGAAGAGCGGCCGGTTGAAGGAGATGGAGCGCAGCATCACCGAAGACAAGGTGTTCAAGTGGCTGCTGGACAGAAACGATGTATCGACTAATGCCTAAACGGGAAGACGAAGAGCCAATGCCGACGATCTACACGCCGTACGTCATCGAGCGCTCGAGCCGCGGCGAGCGCACCTACGATGTATTCTCCCGGCTCCTGATGGACCGGATCATTTTCCTTGGCACGCCGATCAACGACGACGTCGCCAACATCGTGATCGCGCAGCTCCTCTTCCTCGAGTCGGATAATCCCGAGCGCGACATCCACATCTACATCAACTCGCCGGGCGGCAGCGTTTCTGCCGGACTGGCGATTTACGACACGATGCAGTTCCTCAAGTCGCCAGTGAACACCAACTGCATGGGACTGGCGGCGAGCATGGGTGCGTTCCTGCTGTCGGCAGGACGTCCGGGCAAGAGATCCGCCCTTCCCCACGCCCGCATCATGATCCACCAGCCTTCTCAGGGCGGAGGCGGCGGAACGGCTTCCGACATCGAGATTCAGGCGAAGGAGATCCTGCACCTGCGGGCGCAGATGAACAAGCTCATGGCCAAGCACACGGGCCAGCCGGTCGAGCGCATCGAGCGCGACACCGACCGGGACCGGTTCATGTCGGCCGATGAAGCGAAGGAGTATGGTTTGATCGACAACGTAATCTCGTACCGCGGAGAGATGGAACAGGCACTCAAACAGGGCGAGGCGCTCAAGCAAGCCTGATTTGCGGGCATCTGTTACTTGTGAAAATCTTCACGAGTCCTGCTCCCACAGCCTTTGCTTGACCGTATTCGCACCCGCTGTTAGGTATCTTTAGTAAGACTCGATGTCCGGATTCGCTGGGCAAGCATCCCTCGTTCCCCGTTGATCTATGTCCCAAGAGAAACATCTTCGCTGCTCGTTCTGTGGAAAGTCGAAGGACTCTGTCCGAAAGTTCATTTCCGGACCGTCTGTTTACATCTGCAACGAGTGCATTGCCCTCTGCAATGAGATTCTGGCGGAGGATGAGGAGCGCGAGGTAGCTGAGGCGATAACCCAGGTCCCCTCGCCTCAGGAGATCAAGGATGTTCTCGACCAATACGTCATCGGGCAGGAGCAGGCGAAGAAGGCACTAGCTGTATCGGTTTACAACCACTATAAGCGCATCAACTCCACGTCGCTCAAAGACGACGATGTAGAGCTCGACAAATCCAACATTCTGCTGATTGGGCCCACCGGCGTCGGTAAGACGCTGCTGGCACGCACGTTAGCGCGAATTCTCGACGTTCCATTCACGATAGCGGACGCGACCACACTCACTGAAGCGGGATACGTCGGTGAAGACGTGGAGAACATTCTCGTCAGACTGCTCCAGGCCGGGGACTTCAACGTCGCCGAGTGCGAGCGGGGGATCGTGTATATCGACGAGATCGACAAGATCGCGAGAAAGTCCGAGAACCCCAGCATCACCCGCGACGTGTCGGGCGAAGGCGTGCAGCAGGCGCTGCTCAAGATCATCGAGGGAACCGTCGCCTCGGTTCCGCCGCAGGGTGGCCGCAAGCACCCGCAACAGGAGTACATCCAGCTCAACACGAAGGACATCCTCTTTATCTGTGGCGGCGCCTTCGACGGGCTCGAGAAGATCATCGAGTCCCGCACGGGCCGGCGGCAGATCGGGTTCAATGGCGCCGCG
>JBGQIT010000153.1:0-6697 GCA_041498575.1 Gemmatimonadaceae bacterium | reverse complement strand
GGCGATCCGGGCGCCAATTCGCGCATCCAGATTCGCGGTCTCCGCACGCTGAACGGAAACGTAGAGCCACTCTTCATCATCGACGGAGTCCCCGTCACGAACTACACGTTTTCATCGACGAATTTCAATCCGATCGATGCCGGCGGCACTGGCGTGGGCGGCCAGGATGTCGGTGGCGAGTTCGAAGGCACCTCGGCGCCGAATCGTATGATCGACATCAACTCCGATGACATCGAGAACGTCGAGATCCTTAAGGGTGCTGCCGCAGCGGCCATTTACGGTGCGCGCGCGGCGAACGGTGTGATTCTGATCACCACGAAGCACGGCCGCGGAGGAGTGACGCGATACCAGTTGCGCACCTCGTACTCGAATGACGAGGTCACGCGAGACTATCCGTTGCAGACAAGCTTTTCAGATGGGCGGTTCAATGGCTCAGGGCTCCCATGCGAGGACATCGGCAAGAGCGCCTGTACCCGAAGCTGGGGACCCCGGATTGCAGCCGGGACACCGGTTTATAATCACGCGACCGAAGCGTTCCAGACCGGCCATATCGGTGACAACACCCTCAACGTCTCTGGCGGAAGCGACCGTACCACTTTCTTCCTTTCAGGCAGCAGCATGCGCAATCAGGGCGTGTTCGTCGGGCCGAACAATTACTTCAACCGCGCCACCGTCCGCCTGAACGCGACCCATAAGCTGACCGAAGGGCTTCAGCTCGGCGGCAATTTCTCCTACGCCGACACGCGCGGACATTTCACCCAGCGCGGTAACAACGTGAACGGCCTGCTGCTCGGCCTTCTGCGTACGCCGCCAGAGTTCAACAACACTGTCTTCCTCGACCCGACGTCCGGGTTGCACAGGTCGTATCGATTGCAGAACCCGGATGCGACGACAGCCGGCCAGTCTCGCGGCTTCAATAATCCGTTCTACACGCTCTATGAGGAGCTGAATCAGCAGCAAGCCGCGCGCTCCTTCGGAAACGTCACTGCCGACTACCAGGCAGCCAACTGGCTCAAGTTCAACTACTCGCTTGGCGCGGATTATACGAACGACGAGCGACTCGAAGGATGTCCGGCCGAGTGTTCTGACGTCGCCGCGGGCGGACGCATTACGGAAGGGAAAGTCATCAACTATCAGATCGACAACAGCCTTACGGGAACAGCAACACACAAGTTCTCCGACGCGGTGAGTGCCAACCTGACGGTTGGTCAGAACCTCAACGCGCGAAACTTCCGCACGTTCTCGGTGGTCGGGCGTACCTTGATCGCGCCAACGCCGTTCAGCGTGCTCAACACTCTTTCACGTGATCCGCCGAGCGACTATCAGACGCAGGTTCATAACGCGTCGGTGTTCGGTCAGCTGCAGCTGGATCTAATCGACCAGCTCTTCCTGACAGGAGCGGTTCGCAACGACTGCTCTACCACGTTCGGCAAAACCAATCGCTGCGCGAATTTCCCGAAGGCAAGCGCCGCGTGGACGTTCACGAACTCCTACAAGCCACCTGGCTTCTCGTTTGGAAAGTTGCGCTTTTCCTACGGCGAGGCGGGTAACGAGCCGCAGCCTTATCTCAGCTCGGTTACGTTCAGCGGGACCAACCTCGTCGGCGGCATCGCGCAGGGTACTGGATTCACGCCGACGCAGAGCGGACGCGGTGGGCTTTTCTTCACGTTCACGAAGCCAGCCACTTCGCTGAAGCCTGAGCGCACCAAGGAAACCGAGGGCGGATTCGATATCGGCTTCCTCGGTGAGACGGCCGACCTCAGCGCCACCTGGTACAGCTCGAAGACCTCCGACGTCATCCTCGTTACCCCGATAGCGCCATCATCGGGGTATTCGAGCGAGGCAAAAAACGCCGGAAAACTTCGCAACTCCGGCACCGAGCTCCAGCTCAATCTGCGGCCACTCACTCGTCCCAATTACTCATGGGATCTAGGGATTGGATGGGCGAACAACCACTCGAAGGTGGACACGCTCATTGGAGCGCAGTTCCTATATATACCGGGAGCATTTACCGGAAATGTGTTCCAGGTCGGGTCTCCCATCGGCGTGATCCGCGGTGAAGGATGGGTACGTTGCGGAATCAGCGACGACGACGCCATCGCCGGCATCAGCCTGGCAACGTACTGCGCTGGCAAGCCGAGGGGCGCGCTGTTCATCGACGATGGCACGCACTGCTACGACAATGGAATGCCGTGCGAAGATACGAAGCTCCGCATCCTCGGCGATCCGAATCCGAAGTGGACAGGCAACGTCCATAGCACGGTTCGCGTCGGTAAATTCGCGCTCTCCGGACTACTGGACATCAAGAAAGGCGGAATAGTGTGGAACGGCACCAAGGGCGCGCTGTGGAGCTACGGTACGCATTTGGACACGCAAGGACGAGCGATTTGTACGGGTCCGACGAACGCCGACTGCACCGGCAACGTGCACGCATTCGGCGATGCTGGCTGGTTCCCTGGACCTGTAGTGGGACCAGGCGCGGGCGCCCAGATCCCGATCGGTGAGAACTGGTACCGCAACAGCAACCTGGCAGCATGCCCGTTCACAGGAATCGACGAGCCGTGCATGGAAGACGGCGGTTACGTCAAGCTGCGCGAGATCTCGATTGCCTACAGCTTCACGCAACCCTGGGTGAGTCGCTCGCTCGGAATGTCGAGCGTCGACTTCCGCGTGTCGGGCCGGAATCTGAAGACCTGGACGAAGTACACAGGACTGGATCCGGAGACAACTACCGGACAAACGTACGATCGTGTTGGCGGCTCCGACTACTTCAATCTTCCCCTCACGCGATCGGTGGTGGTTACACTGACGCTCAACCGCTAGGCGCGAGGATAATCCAATGCAACGACACATACGATACGCCGCTGCCGCGATTGGACTCGTCGCCACGTTCTCCGGATGCAGCAGCTTTCTGGACGCCAACCAGGCAGTTGCCGATCCGAACGCTCCCACAGTAGCGACGGCGAATCAGCTGCTCAGCGGAATCGAGGCGAACGTCTTCGGTCAGCAGGAAGGCCCCGTCGCGATGCTGATTTGCGAATGGATGCAACAGTGTGCCGGGACCGCGGGTCGATTCGTCGAAGTTCAAGGCGCGTACACGATCACGAACAACAGCTTCGACGGGTCTTTCTCGAGCATCTACACCGCGGGCGGACTGCTCGCGGTCAAGGATGCCGAAGGGCGGGTCGATGCGATCGACAAACAGTACAAGGGAGTGCTCGAAGTTCTCGAGACAATGCAGGTTCTATTCGGGGCGGACAACTGGGGCAGCATTCCATATCGTGAGGCCGTTGTCTCAACTACTCCTGCTTTCGATCCCCAGCTGCAGATCTACGACGATCTGCTGACGCTGCTGAATCAGGCCATCACCGACCTGAATGGAAGCGGCAACGGCCCTGGCTTAAACGACCTCGTGTATGGAGGCGACAAGGTCAAATGGATTCAGGCCGCTCATACCCTGAAGGCGCGAATTTATCTGCATTTGGCCGAGGCCCGTGCCGGGCAGTACGCTTTGGCCCGCACCGAGGCGCAGTCCGGAATCAGCTCACCCGCCAACGACTGGAAGACCGTGCACTCAGAGGCGACTTCCGAGCGCAATATGTGGCTTCAGTTCCAGCTCACGTCTTTCGGGCAGGACCTGGTGGCAGGCGCGCGCCTCGTTCTGATCATGCAGGGTCAGAATGATCCACGGCTTCCCGACTATTTCGGAAAGAATACGACTGGCGGTTTCGGCGGGTACGATGTGGCAACGCAGCTGACGGTCGGCGGCGACCCATCGCCCATTGCGAACTCGAACCGGAACGTCCCGACGTTCTCCCAGCCGATCATCACTTACGACGAGACTCAGTTGATTCTCGCGGAGACCGCGTTTCGGGCCGGAGATCTTCCCAACGCCGCGCTAGCGTTCAACAACGTGCGATCGCGCTATGGGAAGTCGGTGATCGCCGCGCCGACGCTCACCGACATCATGACGGAGAAGTACATCGCTCTCTTCCAGAACATCGAGGCCTGGAACGACTACAAGCGGACCTGTTTGCCGACGTTGACGCCGGCGCTCGGCCGATCGGTGGTTCCAGGCCGCATTCCCTATGGCTTCACTGAGCAGCAGACAAATCCGAACACGCCCGCGGATCCGGGACCGACTTTGATCACGGGCCGCAACGCGAACGATCCAAACGCTTGCTAGCTTAACCTTGAAGAACTGAGGAGTCAGGGCCAAAGGAACGGCCCTGACTCCTCGCTCCTTCGTGCCTCTTGCCAAAAATGCGTCGCTCAAAAGCTCGTATCATCGCCGCGCTCGCCTCGCTAGCCGGTTTTAGCGCAACCGGATGTTACGGCTACTACCAGCCGATGACATCGAACCTCACCGGGCATCAACTCCAGCTGTCGATCACTGACTCCGGGGCCGTCATCCTGGCGCCGCAGGTCGGTGTCGGGATCGAAGCTGTAGACGGCAAGCTGGTCGCCGACACTGCCTCTCGCTATATCGTCGCGGTTTCCGGAATCCGGCGCCGCGACGGACTCGAAACCGACTGGAGGGGCGAGTCTGTGAACATCCCGCACGCTTTCGTGTCGACGGTCATGGAGCGGCGCTTTTCCCGGGCACGCACGACGCTCTTCGCGGTCGCCACAACCATCGCGATGGTCTCGGTGAAGCACGCTTTCGGCGGCGCGGGAGGCGCGACATCTCCCGGTGGGTCACCGGGTACCGGGGGCGGGCCGCGGTAATCGGTCAGTGAACGACGACGGTTGATCGGGCGAAGCTATCCTCGAGCTGCCAGATCACTTCGTCACCGGCTTGCCCGAACAATGTCTCGGTGGTGACCACAATTCGCACCCCGAGGGGATCGCCTATCAAGCGATATTCGTGGCCCGCTCCGAGAGTCCGTAGCGGCAGCGTGAACTGAGTGCTCGCGGACGCAGTCGCGAGGCCCAGACGGTTCCTTATACCGTCGTGGGAGACGTAAACCATGACGTCGATCCGGTTACGGTTTATTACCTGGATCGAAATCTCCCCCGAAGGCTGTTCGATCGGGCCGGGGGTGGGAAGCTTCGGATGGCACGCCAGGCATGACAATGCCGTAGTACCCAGGAGGATGGCGTATCGCGGGAACAACATAGCAGTATAGTAGTGCGATAAATTCCAGGTAGCCACTCAAAGCACTTTAGACGGCTTGGAGCAATGGATCTCTACATCTTCTGCCTGGTACTCGGTGCCGCCGGCATGGCCGCGATGGCGTTCCTCGGCTTTACGAGCAGCCACAGCGGGGGACATCACGGCCATGACACGAGCGGCCACGAGGTTCATGGCGCCGGAGCACCGCACATTGGAGGCGCGCACGGCCATTCGATCGCTCCATCGCATGGAATCGCGCATGGATCGGGAGCGGCTGGGCACGCGCACGTTGACGCTCACGTCCCGCATTTGAACGACGGGGGGCGCGTTACGGTTCATACGCACGAGCCAAACGTGCATCCGGATGGTTGGACGTCCCATGTGCTGTCGTGGCTGTCACCTCGCGTTCTGTTCAACGTGCTGGTGGGATTCGGAGCGACCGGACTGATCGTCGAGCGCCTGGTCGGACCGTTTCTCGCGCTGCCGATCGCGCTGATCGGCGGCATTGCGTTCGAGAGTGTGGTGGTGCGCCCCATCTTCAACTCGCTCTTCCGCTTTGAATCCCGACCAGCGCAGACTCTCGAATCAGCGCTCATGTCCGAGGGGCGGGCCGTGACAGGATTCGATGCCAACGGCAATGGATTGATTTCGCTGGAGCTGGGTGGTGAAGTAGTGCAGGTTTTGGGTACCCAGCTGTATGAGGAGCGCGAGGCTGGCGTTCGAATCCGCGCGGGTGATATCGTCCGTATTGAAGAAATCGATGATACGCGCAACCGCTGTACGGTATCGCGCATCGGTCTCGGTGAGACCGAGTCGCACGACACCGACCGTTACTAAAGGATCAAACTCTCATGACACAAACGCTGATTATCGTCGCCGCCGTGCTTGTCGGCGTCCTTGGGGTAATTCCTCTCATTGTTTCATCGTTTCTTCGCAATGTGGACGCGGGAACGATCAGGATGGTGAGCTGGCTGCAAGGCAGCACCATCATTTATCGCGGGCCGGGGAAGTCGAAGGAGGTACCCCTCCTCACGACGGGTACCACGCTTTCCAGCAAGGCGATCAACGTAGATCTCGACATCACGGACCAGACGGCGGACCTCGACCGCAACGGAACGCCGCAGCCGATCAAGGTTCGCATTCTGGCGAGCGCGATCGTCTCCGTGGGCGACACCGATGTCCTGATCAAAACCGCGGCGAACCGTTTCTTTTCCAAGGATTCGGCTGACCAGGCGAATATTCTCATCGATCTTCTCTCCAGCTCCGCTCGTAGAGCTATCAATCTGCTCACGCACGATCAGCTGTTCTCGGCCAAGACCGCTCCTCAGCTCTACCCGGGAGGCCAGACGCCCGCGCTGGGCGCCGGCGCCAGTCAGAGCAGTGGGGCCGTGGTCGCACCGAACCGGCCAGCGGCGATGACACGCGCCGCGGAGGCGGCGCTCCAGGGAATGGAGGACGACGACGATCCGCTCGCCGTGATCATCAGAAAGGCGTGCTCGAGGGAGCTCACCGACCTTGGCCTCACCTTCAACTCACTCAACATCAAGGTAGTGCAGTCGGAGGTCGCGGAATCGCGTCGCC
>JBGQIT010000152.1:0-6710 GCA_041498575.1 Gemmatimonadaceae bacterium | reverse complement strand
GTGCCAGCTCGTACCGCAGGCGGTGATGAGGATGTTGTCGAACTTGAGCAGCTCCTCGTCGGTCATGTTGAGACCGCCCAGCTTGGACGTTCCCTGATCAGGCAGCAGTCGCCCGCGCATGCAGTTCTCGACGGTCGCCGGCTGCTCGAAGATCTCCTTGAGCATGAAGTGGTCGAATCCGCCGCGCTCGATCTGGTCGAGATTCCAATCGATCTTGCTGACGCGGCGCTCGAGCTGCTGCGCGCGCTGATTGAGAATCGTGTAGCCATCGCGTGTGAGAACCGCGACATCGCCATCGTCGAGGTACACGACTTCGCGCGTCTGCGCCAGAATCGCCGAGACATCGCTGGCAACGTAGTACTCGCCGTCGCCAAGCCCGATGAGAAGGGGACTGCCCTTCCGCGCCGCGACGATCTTGTTCTTGTCATTGCTCGAGACGACCGCGATTCCGTAGGTGCCCTCGATCTGCCAGAGGGCTTCGATCACGGCATCCTCGAGATTGCCGTCGAACGCCTCCTCGATCAGGTGCGCAATGACTTCGGTATCGGTGTCCGAGACGAAAACATGACCGCGGGCGATGAGCTCCTTTTTGAGCGTGCCGGAGTTCTCGATGATTCCGTTGTGGACGACCGCGATTTCACCCTTGCAGTCGATGTGCGGATGCGCGTTGCACTCGTTGGGGACGCCGTGTGTCGCCCAGCGCGTGTGGCCTATTCCCGTGTCGCCGGCAACCGGGCTGGCGGCGAGCGCGCGTTCCAGCTGGGAGATCTTTCCCGCCGCCTTGCGGGTCTCGACTCCGGATCCGTTCATGACGGCGACGCCGGCGGAGTCGTAGCCGCGGTACTCCATGCGCTTGAGCCCCTCGAGGAGAAGCGGCGTCGCGCCACGCATTCCGATGTAGCCAATGATTCCGCACATAAGATTTCTGGTTGACTGTACTCTTACCGGCCCAGCGCCTCGACCGGCTGCCGGCAATCCCGGACCAGCTTCTGCGCTGCCGCCGCGGTCGGGGCCTCAGCAATTACTCGCACGATTGGTTCCGTTCCTGAGGGGCGGATGTGAACCCAGCGGTCGGGCCAGGTCAGCCTCAGGCCATCCTGGGTGTCCACTTCGGCGTCGGGAAAGGCTTTTTTGAGGGCCTCGTAGACCGCGTCGAGAGGTGCGTCAGGACGGTCCAGCTTGTCCTTAACGATAACGTATCGAGGGTACGCCGCGATGATTTTCGACAGGGGCTTACCCTCCTCGAGGAGGAGCTGGAGGATGAGCGCCGCGCCAACTGGCGCGTCCCTGCCGAGGTGGAGCTCGGAAAGGATCACGCCGCCGTTTCCCTCTCCGCCAATGGGCGCCTTCTCCGAGCGCATTCTGGTGGCGACGTTGACTTCGCCGACCGGGGCGCGGATTACGCGGGTGCCGGCCTCCCTGGCGATGTCATCGATGATGCGACTGGTCGACAGATTCGTGACAATGACGCCCTTTCGGTGCCGCAGAACCTCCTTCGCAGCGAGCGCGAGCGTATAGTCCTCTCCGATCGCCATACCTTCGTCGGAGACGAGCGCGAGTCGATCGACGTCGGGATCGACCGCCATTCCAATCTCGCAGTGGGAGTCCTGCACCAGCTTCTGAAGCTCTCCCAGGTTTTCGGGGACCGGCTCGGGGGGTCTGGGAAAGCGTCCGTCGGGCTCCATGTTGATCGTGGCCAGCTTGCACCCGAGCAGCTCCAGAAGGACCGGCATGAACACCCCGCCCGCACCGCGAACGCAGTCGAGCGCCACCCGGAATTCCTTCTTCCTGATCCCTTCGACGTCGAGAAATGGCAAGGCCAGAATCCTTTCGATGTGCTCCCTCGCCGCGTCCTTGTCCTGACTCACCGTTCCGAGTTTGTCCCACGTCGCTCGAGGGATATGTCCCTCGACGACCTGCCGCATCTCTGCTCCTTCCGCGGCATCGAGAAACAAGCCCGATGGACCGATGAACTTGAGGGCGTTCCACTCGATCGGATTGTGGCTCGCTGTGATGGCAAGCCCTCCCGCGGCCTGGTGGTGCTCGACGGCGAGCTGTACGGTCGGGGTCGGAACCATCCCGACGTCGAGTACGTCGCAGCCTACCGACTGGAGCGCGGCGTGCACGACCGGCTGGAACATCGGACCCGATACTCTGCTATCGCGACCAACGACGATCTGAGCCTTTCCACCGGCGCGCGCCAGAGCCCAGGCGCCGAAGCCCGCCGCGAACTTCGCAATGATCTCGGGTGTCAACGCCTCTCCGACGCGACCACGCACGCCGGAGACACCCACCATCAAACCCTCATAAGCCATACGCTGCGCTGTCCTCCCGTTTCCTATTGGGCCGGCTGAGTAGCGGGTAATTTACTCCTCACGAGCCGGGCGGACGACGGAAAACGCCGGGTCGATTGGTTAACTTCACATGCAGCTTCCCTTCTCTCCTTCCAGTGTGAAAGGCGCATGACCCGCATTTTTGACGAAGATCTGAAAGCTTCTTTCGGCACCCGCGCGATTCACGCGGGACAGCGCCCCGACATGCTCTCGGGCGCGATAATGACGCCGATTTACACCACGTCGACCTACATTCAGGAAGGACTCGGCAAGAACAAGGGCTACGAGTACGCCCGCGGCAAGAACCCGACGCGGGAAGCGCTGGAGCGAAATGTTGCCACGCTGGAGGGCGGCACGCACGGCTTCGCGTTCAGCAGTGGAATGGGCGCCACGGATTCGATCATGAAGCTGTTCAAGTCAGGTGACCATATCGTTGCGGGTGAGAGCAGTTACGGCGGCACCTTCCGGCTGTTCGACAAGATCCTGAGGAATTTCGGTTTGTGTTTCTCGTACGTCGACAGCCGCGATCCGCAGAACGTCGAAGACGCGTGCAATGAGCACACGGTCGCGATCATGATGGAGACGCCGACCAATCCGATGATGCGCATCACTGATCTCACGGCAGTGGGTGAGATCGCCAAGCGGAAGGACGCGCTGTTCATCGTCGACAACACATTCGCTTCGCCCTATTTCCAGCGACCATTCGAACACGGCGCCGACATTGTCTATCACTCCACAACGAAGTACCTGAATGGGCACAGCGACATGGTCGGCGGAATCGCGGTGGTGAAGGACGATGCGCTGGCAGAGCGGATGCAGTTCATTCTGAATACAGCGGGTGCGGTGCCCGGCGCGTTCGACGCGTGGCTGGTGCTGCGGGGCACGAAAACCCTGCACCTGCGTATGCCTCGCCACGACGAGAACGGACGCAAGATCGCATCATGGCTCGCCGAGAAGCTGGGCCACGAGAACGTGATCTATCCCGGCCTTCCTTCCCATCCACAGCACGAGCTGGCCAAACGTCAGATGAAGGGCTTTGGCGGAATGATCTCTGTGCTCACGGGGAGCAAGGACAAAGCGGCCAATGTCCTCCGCAAGGTGCGCGTCTTCTCCCTCGCCGAGTCACTCGGCGGCGTCGAGAGCCTGATCAGTCACCCTGCTTCCATGACCCACGCATCGGTTCCCCCTGAGCGGCGGGCGGCGCTCGGCCTGAGGGACGACCTGCTTCGACTCTCGTGTGGCGTCGAAGATATCGGCGACCTGATCGCTGACCTGGAGCAAGCATTCGCATGAAGGTGCTGATCGTCGGTGGTGGCGGGAGGGAACATGCTCTCGCCTGGAAGCTGCGCCGTGATGATCCGAATATCGAGTTGATCGCGGCCCCCGGAAACCCGGGAATCGCGTCCATCGCGCGCTGCATCCCGATCGGTGTCGACAGGCTCAAGGACCTGGCGCATCTCGCCGAAGAAGAGCAGGTCGATCTGACGATCGTCGGGCCTGAGACTCCATTGGAGGCGGGAATCGCGAATCTCTTTCACTCGCGCGGCCTCCCAATTTTCGGTCCGACGCGCGAGGCGGCGCGCATCGAGACTTCGAAGCGATTCGCAAAGGAGCTGATGGTTCGGGCCGGCATCCCGACCGCGCGGGCAGTGCAGCACAGCGACGCCAAGGAAGCGAAGGCGGCGCTCGCCGACTTCACGTCGCCGGTGGTGATAAAGGCATCGGGTCTTGCGGCCGGAAAGGGCGTGATCGTGGCGCAGAGCACAGTCGAAGCGGAACGCGCGATCGACGCGATGCTGAATGACCGCGTATTCGGGGCGGCGGGACGGGAGATACTCATCGAAGAATTCATGGAAGGTGAGGAGATCTCGTTTTTCGCCATCACGGATGGACAGCAGGCTCTACCGTTGCTGGCGGCGCAGGATCACAAGCGACTGCACGAGGGTGATTTCGGGCCCAACACCGGCGGAATGGGCGCCTACGCGCCGACCTCGCGCGCCAAGCCGGAGGTCGTCACGCAGGTGATGTCCGAAATAATCAGGCCTACACTCGCAGCGATGCGTGACGGAGGTTCCCCGTTTGCGGGACTACTGTACGCCGGACTGATGATCACCGACGAAGGACCCAAGGTCGTGGAATTCAACAGCCGGTTCGGCGATCCCGAGACCCAGGCGTTGATGCCACTCATGGATTCGTCGCTACTCGAATTGATTGCGGCAGTCGCCGGCGGCGGCTCACTCAGCCGCGCACGTGTTCCAGATTGGAAACCTCTCTCTTCGGTGACGACCGTAATTGCCGCGGCTGGCTATCCGCAGGAGGCGCGGACCGGCGACGTCATCCAGCTCCCACCGCCCGAAGAGAATGTGGAAGTGTTCCACGCGGGAACCGCGCTGAACCCATGGACTAATGAGCTCGTGACCTCAGGAGGCCGCGTGCTCGCGGTGACCGCGGTTGCCCCGAGTCTCATCGAGGCCGCGGAGCTGTCGCGATCCCACGCCGAGCAGGTGACGCTCAAGGGAAAACAGCTGCGGCGCGACATCGGATGGCGGGAGGTTATGCGCGGTGCCCGAACTGCCTGAGACGGAGACGATCGCGCGGGATCTCGACGGCGCGATCCGCGGGCGCAAGATAAAAAAGGTTTCCGTTCGCAAAGCCGATGTGCTGCGTGAAGTGAGTGCGCGTTCGATCGCGAAGCGGCTGCGGGACGCCACAATCCTCCGCAGTTGGCGTCGCGCGAAGCTGGTGGTGATCGATCTCGACACGGGCGATCGAATCGTGGTGCAGCCGCGCTTCACGGGCGCGCTGCTGATCGACGACGGCACTTTCACAGGGTCAGAGCTCGACTATTCGACGCTGCGGCTCGACCTCGACGACGGCAGAGCTCTGCATTACGCCGACGTCCGGCGACTAGGAACGGTTGCGCTGATGGACGCCGATCGTTTCGAAGAGTACTCGGGGAAACTCGGTATCGAGCCACTTGACCGCGCATTTACGGCCAAGCATCTATCGGACGTTCTTCGGGCCACGAGTCAGCCCGTGAAGAAAATCTTAATGGAGCAGCGAAAGATCGCAGGCATCGGCAACATCTACGCGAACGAAGCGCTCTGGCGCGCGCGCATCGACCCATCGCGCTCCGGGGCGTCGGTGAGTTTCGAGCAGGCGAGCCTGCTCCGTGATTCGATCGTCGCCGTTCTTGGTGAAGCGATCGAGGCGCGAGGCACGAGCTTTCGCGACTACCGCGACGCGCGGGGAAAGCGCGGGACTTTCGTCGAGAAGCTCGAAGCCTACGGGCGGGGTGGCCTGCCCTGCCGACGATGCGGGTACAAGCTCGTCTCGACGCACGCCGTCGACGGCCGCGCTACGACAATGTGCGTGAAGTGTCAGCACTAGCATGACTCGCGGCGCTGCGCAACTCAAGAAGCAGCCCACGAGTGATGCTCAACTCGCTGTAATGCGGACGAACGTTCGCGACACGGCCGCGGACCGGCCGGGCGTCTACCGCATGTTATCGCGCGAAGGCGAGGTACTCTACGTCGGAAAGTCGAAGCGCGTTCGCTCCCGGTTGATGAGCTATTTCCGGTGCGAGTACCCGGAGGACAAAGGGGCGCGAATCCTTCGCTCCGCCGAATCCATCGAGTGGGATTACACGCCAAGTGAATTCGCGGCGCTCCTGCAGGAGCTGAGGCTGATCAAACGCTTCCGGCCGCGCTACAACGTGGCGATGATGCGCGACGCGAGGCACTACTCGTTCATCAAGCTGACGAAGGGCGTTGCGCCAAAGCTCCTGGTTGTGCGCGGAGCTTCTGGTGAGGAGGCCGGCATTTATTACGGTCCATTCGTCGGTGCGCAGCGAGTGGGAGAAGCGGTACGCGAGCTGAACGACGCGCTGATGCTCCGCGACTGCCGCACCGACATGAAGATGTTCTATAGCGACCAGGGCGAGCTGTTTCAGCTGCTGCCACGCACACCTGGCTGTATCCGCCACGAGATCTCCAAGTGCCTCGGCCCGTGCGTCGGCGGATGCTCGGCGGCGCAATACGACGAGCGTGTGACGCTCGCGCGCGCCTTTCTCGATGGATCGGACGACGGTCCGATCAACATGCTGCGCCGGGAGATGGAGCGCTTGAGCGCGGAGCTCGCATTCGAGCGAGCCGCACACTATCGCGACAAGCTCGAGCGGCTCGAGGCGCTGCGCGCGCAGTTCGGCAGGCTACGATTCGCGGTGGAGAATCTCTCCTTCGTGTACACTGTTCCCGGGCACGATGGGGAGGACAAGGTCTATCTCATTCGGCGGGGCGTCGTGCGCGCCGAGGTGGCGAAGCCACGCTCGACGAAGGATCGGCGCACGATGAAGCAGTTGGTGGAGGACATCTTCTC
>JBGQIT010000151.1:0-6779 GCA_041498575.1 Gemmatimonadaceae bacterium | reverse complement strand
GCCCACTCCTTCTGTGCCGGGTATCGCGATCGCATGCAGCTGGTCCCATGATCGAATCAGGAGCTGAGACCTGGGGCCGCCGATGTACGCGAGCCGCGAACCATCGGGCGAGAGTGCCATGCGTCCCCTCCAGGACGGGGCCTTCGCAATCGCCTCGGTTGAATCGACCACCAGTGTGTAGCGTAAAACCGGCTTCGACGTTTCAGGTCTCATCCAACCCCAAATGGCGGCGCCAGTCATCAGAATTGCGATTGGGATCACCGCGTACAGCATCGCCCTGTCGCGATGGCTACCCTCTTTGGCTTTCACCGTTGGCGCGGCAACGGAGAGCGCAGACGAACGATTGAGTGGCACCTCGGCAGAGTGCTCTGTCGATGCCAATCGATCGTGCGAAGCTTCTTCGTGCACGCCCGACACGCTGGTTTCGGCGATCGCGTGATTACTCAGAGTCGCCGCGAGACTTTCGATCTCGGCATCCGGCTCGATCTCCAGCTCTTGTCGTACGAGCTGCTGATAAAGGCGCGCCTGTTTCACGGTGCCAGCGCGGTCGCCAGCGGCCGTGAGCGCCAGCATGAGTTGTTTCGTTGCGCTGGCTGAAAGTGGATCGGAATTGGCCAGCCTGCGCCACCAGGTCACGCTCCGCGCGTGGTCGCCCGCCTCGGCCGCATCTTTAGCAAGAAATTCGACGGCCTTTTGATACTCTCGCAGAAGCCGAGCGCGCTCCGCGTCTATCCACGACTCGGCCTCACGACTGTCGGTAAAGTGAAATCCTTCGAGAAGGGCTCCCTTGTAGCGTTCGACCGCCGCGGCCCACTGACGCGCGCGAATGGCTTCCTCGAATTCCCAGGCGTCGACCTGAACCAGATCCGGATTGAGCCGGAGCTCTCGTCCAGTAGAGAGAATGAAATCGCTGCCGAGGGCATGTCGGATTGCGTAGACCGTCTGGTCGAGCGAATGCCGCGCCAGCGGGGCCGAGCTCTCAGGCCAGAGGTAGGCCTCGATACGGTCGCGCGGAAATCCTTGCCTGCCCGCCAGGGCGAGAATTGCGAGCAGGCCCAACGACCTCTTTTGTTGCGCGGATACAGGGACTGGAGGAGTCTCGTTCCGCAGGGAAAGCGTTCCCAGAAGCTCGAGGACCAACATTTTTCCTCTGAGCGAGCTTTGTGAGTTTTGTGTGAGGTTCCGTTGAGGGGGCAAGCCTATCATGGGGAGCGGTGTCCGCCGGGTCAAGCGCGAGTGCGTACCTGGCGGGCGAATCTCAACTTGAATGGAGGCTCCAGATGATGTACAGAATTGCCTTTCCTCTGCTCGCGTTAGCAGTGGCGAGCGGGTGTAGCGGAAGGGACGCTACCAGCCCTGTGACCAAGGACATCAGCCAGAGCGCGGCGGTGTCAAGTTCCCGACAGGCGGGCGACGAAGACGATCACGCGAAGAACCTGTTTTACACTACGTCTGGTGGCGGGGCGGAAGTGTTCGCGATCAAAGTAAGCGGCAGGAAAATCACCACCACGGACATCGGGCCGACCAACGGAGGAGTTTGCGCTTCGTTGGCGCTGTCACCTTCGGGGACACTGTACAGCATGTGCGGACCCCTTTTCGGCAACCAGCAGCTTGCGACCATCGACCCGAAAACCGGAGGGGCAAACCTCTTCGGCGTGGCTGTCCCCGGGCTCGCGGTCATGGCCATGGCCTTCGGCCATAATGGGACCCTGTATGCAGTTGGGGATTGTAACCTTGATGCGAATTTCGAGTGTACCCCCGGCTCTGACCCAAATTACAACTCACTCTACCGGGTCAATGAGGCAACCGGAGCGTTTACCCGTGTAGGTCCAACCGGCGCCGCGCAATTTTTTATGGACTTAGCGCTTGATCGTGAAGGGCACCTGTTCGGCGTGACGAGCACACTCGGCCCTTCTTCGGTACCTGCGATCCTTTACAGAATCAACCCTGCGACCGGCACGGCAACGAAGATCGTCGATCTCGTGGGAAGTAACTCTGTTATGGGGTTGGCGTTCGGCCGGAAGGGCCAACTGTATGCAACCGATTTCGCTCAAAACCCGAATCTCTATCTAATCGACATCGAAACAGGTGTTGAGACAGCGATCGCCGCCCTGCCTTTTGGCTTTTCAAGCGGCTTCGAGTTGGCGAATCGACATGAAGAGGCCGAGCTCTCAGGCCAGAGGTAGGCCTCGAGGACCAACATTTTTCCTCTGAGCGAGCTCTGTGAGTTTTGTGTGAGGTGCCGTTGAGGGGGCAAGCCTATCATGGGGAGCGGTGTCCGCTGGGTCAAGCGCGAATGCGCCCCGGGCGGCCACTTCTTCCAATCAGGAGACAATCCAATGATCCGCCCCAAAATTCACATCGCCACCGCGATCATCGCCTCTGTGGTGATCACCGCCTGCTCGGACATGACGGCTCCGAAGAGTGTCGTAGCAGTGGGTTCCCCACCGGCCGCCATAGTCGCATCGCTCTCGGCTGCCATCAAGACGGTGAAAGTGGTGGCGACCATCAACGGGGGTGGCACGGCTAACATGGACGACGGGATGGGAACCACCCACTGGGGAGGAGGGATCAAGCTCCTATCCGATGGCTCGGCCACGGGAGAATTCGACTGCGTTGACCAGCACGGTGATGCGCCGGGCTATCCCGGCAACATCTGGGGCCGGGCTACCAGGTGGTCCATCGGCGGCGATGGCTTGATCACCGTAAGCTTCATCGGCAAGGTGGTCGGCTTTCCAGGGGGCCATCCTCAGGACATTCCGTTTCAAGTGACGTTTCAGCGGTTCGGAGGCGCGGGCGTGGGTCACTGGACGTTGGCCATCCCCGATGGTTTTGGGGGCTGGTTTACCGTCTGCTTCGAGACCCTGACCGGCGGGCAGGTCGTCATCCGCTGGACGTGAACACTGGCGGCACCAGGGAACGTGCGGTTTTCGATAAGTGAGTGAGCTGGAGGAATGGCGAAGCGCCCGTCACTCATTTGACGACGATGAAGGCTACCTTCCCGGGTTGACGGCTTAACGGCCAACGGCTTCGGCAGGTATTTTTTCAGTCGTCATCACGCTGGAACGCCATGGTCCTGCACGAGCGATGGTTCACCGACGAAGTAAAGTTCCCGGTACAGTTCGACACCTGGAGCTCACCGAATAGTCTGGTCCCCGTCGCCGTCGCGCTCGGCATCACCGTCATCGCGACGGTGATGTACCGGGCTCGCGGCCGACATAGCGTCGTGCCCGGCCCGATCGCACTCGGGATGCCGTGGGAGAATTACGTCCAGCTCCTGAGCTGGGTGCCGCTAGTTATCGGACTCCACATGGGCGTCACGCTGCTCGTGAGCGGAGTGAGCAGACAACTCTTCATCCCCAACCTCGTGCTGCCCGAGAATCTCCTCGGCGGCTTGCTCGGGATGGTGGAGATCGCGATCGCCCTCAGCTTCATCTACGGCGCACTCGCGCGTCCCGCCGCCGCGGCGCTCGGCCTCACTTGGATCATCGGAGCCCTTGTATTCGGACCGCTCAGGCTCATCGAGCACACCGAGATACTGGGCGTAGCTTTCTTCCTCTTCGCGACGGGGCGTGGGCCGCTGGCGTTCGACATGGCGCTCGACAAACTGAACAAACCGGTGGCACCGCTCATTCCCTACGCGGTCCCGGTGCTCCGAGTCGCGCTGGGAATCGGGCTGACGATTGTCGCGTTCACAGAGAAGCTGTGGAACATCCCGATGGGGGTCGCCTTTCTGTCTGAGCATAACTTCAACTTCTTCCCGTACATCGGGCTGCCGGCCATCGACGACACGAAGTTTCTGTTGATCGCGGGGACTGTTGAATTACTCGTCGGGTTGATGCTCATCGCGGGAACGTACGTCCGGCTCATCATCATCGTGACGCTGATACCGTTCAATCTCACGCTGCCATTTCTGGGGTGGCGGGAGCTGGTTGGTCATCTGCCGACGTACGGGATTCTGGCGCTGCTGCTGTTGTGGGGTGACGAGCGGCCGGGGGAGGAAGGGGCGCTCGTTAGAGCGTTACGCGGAGGGGGGGTTTAGGAAACAATAACTGCAACTTATGACTACCGGCCGGGGGCTGTCGGCGGGCCGGCTGACGGCTGCGGGCGGGGTCATTTACTTGACGCGGCCGTCGCAGACACCTAAGGTGGACACCCCGGGATTACTTGCTTCACCTCCCACTCCCACCCGGTATCGAGGAGGCAGGATGAGTAGCACGAAATGGATTGCGTCGCGAACGGCGCTTGCCGCGCTGGCGATTGCGGCACTCGCAACTACGGCCCAAAGCCAATCGAGTGACGCACGCGCAATACGCGAGGCTTCGGATCAATGGCAGCGTGATGTCGCCGCAAAAAACGTCGACGCGATCGTTGCCCTTCACGCTCCGGATGCGATCGTGATGATGTCCCACGCCCCGCTGGTAACGGGATCGGCGGCGATTCGTGGGGCTTGGAGCGACATGGTAAAGACGCCGGGTCTCGTTCTGCACTGGACGCCGACGAAGATCGAGGTCGCAAGTCCGACCGTGGCGACGGAGTACGGCACCTACACGGATTCGTACGATTCGCCGCAGGGCAAAATGACCGACGCCGGCAACTACGTCACGATCTGGCACAAGATCAACGGCAAGTGGCGAGTGACTCTCGACGCACCGAACACGACCACTCCCCTGCCCGCGGCTGCTCCAATGGCAATGGGTGACGTAAAGTCCCTGGCCAATAGCGGTCTGACCTGGAGCGACTTCAAGCCGGAGGGCTTTGATCCCGGGATGAAGCTCGCGGTTTTGGAGGGCGACCCCGGCGCGAAAGGTCCTTATGTCATTCGCCTCGAGTTTCCCGCCGGATACAGGTTCCCGGTCCACTGGCATCCCGGCATCGAGAACCTGACAGTGGTGTCGGGTCCGTTCCAGCTCGCGCATGGCAACACCGCCGATTGGAACGCGCTCAAGACCTATGCGCCCGGCGATTTCATCTACATTCCGCCCAAGCACGCGCACTTTGGGGGCAGCGCCGCATCGGGCGCTTCCGTGATTCAGCTGCACGGCGAGGGTCCGTTCCAGTTAGTGCTCGGAGCGCCGAAATAAGCACGCGTTGAATGGCGGCACGGCGATCGCCGTGCCGCCGTTGGTGTGTTGGGACCGAGAGATTTCGCGCCAACGTCCCGTCGAGTACCGGAGTCTTCGTCGGGATTTGCGCCGCCGGTTACTCCGTGATATGATCGGTGATCGATTGTCCGCCGACAACGCGAAGGAGGAGGGAGATCCGCACTACTGGCTCGTAGAATTGCCGAGACCACTGCTGCTGGTGCTCCCTCCGTTTTTTTCTATCCGCTCCGCTGTGCGACGGGCAATAGCGTTCGATAGAAAAAAAACTTCCTTCAGCGAGGTGCGGCATGAAATCCCACCGCTTCGCGGCCGCCGTTTTGGCCGCACTGTTCAGTCTCGCCGCCTGTGCGGAGAACCCGGTGGCGCCGACCAGCGACGCCAGCTATACGGTGATTTCGCAGTCATCCGCTCGCGGAGCGGCTAAGTCGTACACGTTCACGCGACTCGACGTCCCCGGAGCGTTCCAGACAGTCTCGTCAGGAATAAACGCCGGCGGAATGATAGTCGGCTGGTACTTCCAGGGAACAGGCTGCCCGAGCGCTCCCTGTGTGGTAAGGGGTTTCATTTTTGATGATGGCGTATTCACAACCGTGGTCTACCACAACGCTGCACTTACGGACGCGGTCTTCACGCAACTACGAGGGGTTGGCCCCAGCGGAGAGATCGTGGGCACCTATCGCATGGCTGGTGAGCCGGCAGTCAACTTTCACGGGTTCGGACTCACGACAGGCGGTGAGTTCTTCCGGGTTGACTATCCGGGCCACACCAATACAATCGCGCAGCGCATTCTGCCGGACGGTACGATTCTCGGCTGCTATCACGACGGTGATCAGGGGGCGTCAATGCACGGCATGTTGCGCGACAAGGACGGCTTCTCTGCAATCGACATGGCTATGACGATGCACAACGGCGCTACGCCCAGCGGGCACAGGATCGCTGGACTCTTCACGGATGCGGGAAAAGGGCGGGCCTATGTGCTCGAAAACGGGGTGTTCACACCGTTCGATGCTCCCAACAGCTTTTCCACCGCGGCGTGGGATATGAGTCCGAGTGGAACGATCGTCGGCTTATTCCAGGACGCCGCCTTACCTCATCCGACACACGGTTTTGTACTCGAACGTGGACAATTCACGACAATTGATTACCCAGGCTCGGCTTACACCGACATCTCCGGGATCAACGCGTCAGGCGATCTCGTCGGCAAATTCCGAGAGACTGCCACTGGTCCCTTTCACGGTTACGTCGCCACGCCAAACTGAGTAGTCATGGGCTGAGGCGCTCGCATGTCAGGGTAGCGAGTGCCTTCGCCCGCTCGGTCTCGTCACGTGCCTTTCGCGCGCGGAAGTTGATTCCGAGCGTGCCGAACTGTGCCGCGCTCGACGACTGTGGTGCCCCGGCAAAAACATCGCCGCGCCAGACGATCTCGAAGTCGACGAATCCCGCCGCGATGACCGTTGCTTCGAGCTCTGCATCCAGGAGAGCGCCAGCGATTCAGCCCTTCCAGAGATTGATGTCCTGCTTGCCCTTTTCCGGTACTGCTTTCTGCACCAGGATATCGCCGATCTGAAGACGACCTTCCGGTTTGAGAACGCGAGCCATTTCCTGGAGTCCGGCGAGCTTGTCGGGAAAGAGATTGAGCACGCCGTTCGAAATGACGACGTCGGCCCAACCGTC
>JBGQIT010000150.1:0-6808 GCA_041498575.1 Gemmatimonadaceae bacterium | reverse complement strand
TGTCGCTCGACGGATTCGTTGCCGGTCCCAGCCAGAGCGTGGAAAACCCGCTCGGGATCGGTGGCATGCGGCTGCACGAGTGGGCCTTCGCGCTCGCGGCATTCCGCGAGGAACACGAGCTCGACGGTGGCGAGGTGAACGAAAGTACCGCGGTCATCGAGGAGTCGTTGGCCAACATTGGAGCCACCGTGATGGGGCGCAACATGTTCGGCGGGCACCCCGGCCCTTGGGATGCCAAGAAGCCGTGGAACGGTTGGTGGGGAGACAACCCACCTTTCCATCACCCGGTGTTCGTACTCACGCGTTACAAGCGCGAGGCACTCGAACTTGAAGGCGGAACGACTTTCACTTTTGTCACGAACGGCATTGAGGCGGCGCTCGAACAGGCGCGCCAAGCCGCTCGGGGTAAGGATGTATCGCTCGCCGGCGGAGCGAATGCGGCACAGCAGTACCTTACCGCCGACCTCGTCGACGAGATGGAGGTCAGCCTCGTGCCGACGCTCCTCGGCAGCGGTGAGCGGCTTTTCGATGGCGTGGGCGACGACCTGCACGGGCTTCAACTCGTGCGGACGGTCGTTGCTCCGAACGTAACGCACCTCAAGTTCGCCAAGCTCTGACCCCGATTGCCTCGGCTCCGCGAAACGGGGGGCCTAAGAAGCGCTAGAACCGAGCAGCTTCGCCGCGCCTTTCGGCTACGGCGCGGTTCTTTCATTGGGACTTAGCATGATCACCGTCGCCATCATCGAGGACAACCGCCTCGTTCGCGAGGGCATGACCGACATGCTGAACGAGCTGCCCGATGTGAAGGTCGTGCTCGCCGCGACCAGCCTCCAGTCGGCGATGCTCAAGGCGGCGTGTCCGCATGTGGTCCTGCTCGATGTCGGCCTGCGAGACAAGAACTCCCTGCGCCTGGCAGAGGCCGTGAACAAGGAGATGGCGGATTCACGGGTCATCGTCATGGACCTCCTCCCGGTGCACGAGGAAATCGCCGAATTCGTGAACGTGGGCGTCGCGGGGTTCATTCTGAAGGATGCGACGTTCGAGGATTTCGTCGGGACCATCCGATCCGTGGCCGATGGGGAGCGGGTGTTGCCGCCTCGGATGACCGGCACTTTGTTCTCCCAGATTGCGCAGGTAGCGGTTCGGCGAGGCGGCGCCGCGGCGCTCAAGGCGGTCCGGATGACGAAGCGGGAACGCGAGGTGATCGCTCTCATCGCGATCGGGATGAGCAACAAGGAGATCGCGCAGCGGCTCAACATCGCCACTGATACCGTGAAAAGTCATGTCCGCAACGTGATGGAGAAACTGGCGCTCCACTCGCGTTTGCAGATAGCCGCCTACGCGCACAGCCAGGACGATTAGAGGGCCCACAGCTCAGGCGCGGGCCGCCATTCAAACGTTAGTCCATTAGTTAGTCCGGCGCACGTGTTGGGACGCCCTTTCGCTGAGCGTGGACGAGACCCGTTACGGCTGCAATCGGCACCCACACACAGAAGGGTCGGGGCGCCCGTTTCTTAATGGGCAAGCCGTTGCCCTGCCCTCCCCAAAAAGGAGTACATCCTCTTTCACCCGTTGGGGCGATGCGTGAGGGGAATGACGTGCGCTAACGTCAAGGTATCTCCTCCATGACCGCAGTGTTGCGGATGAGAATCGGCATTCACATGCATCAGGTCAGGAGGAGTTCGATGAAAGGCGTCATAAAGAACCGCACCGTACGAGCGCTGGGTCAGCGCGCGCGAATCGCCGGAGTCATAGTGGCGGTAGCGTTTGCCGGGGTCCTCACGGCGGCTTGTTCGAGCTCCACTGAGCCCGGCCTTACCTCGACGATCACCATTTCACCGACTTCGGTGACCCTCGCGCCGGGTGGCACACAGCAGTTCACGGTTGAGGCCAAGAACGCCGACGGAGACATCCTCGCGATACCCGACCCCATTTGGGCTGTCAGCGCCGGTGGCGGCACGATCACGAACACGGGACTGTTCACGGCGGGTACCACGGCCGGCACGTTTGCCAACACCGTGTCGGTAACCTGTAACGGTGTTACGGCCACTGCAACCGTCATCGTGACGCCCGGGGCGCTCACGACGATCACCGTCACGCCGAACCCGACGCTGCTCATCGGTGCCACACAGCAGTTCACGGCCGTGGGCCATGACGCGAATGGTAACGTCGTTGCAATCACGCCCGTCTGGTCGACCGTTAACCCGCCCGGCACCATCGTGGCAGGCACCGGTCTCTTCACCGCGGGTAACACGACCGGTACGTTCCCCAACACCGTCAGGGCGACCAGTGGGACGATCTTCGGCACGGCGACGGTAACCGTTATAGCATCGCCTCCTCCGGGGTCCATAATTCTCGGGGCAGCAAATTCCATGGGCATCCTCGCCGGCTCGACCATCACGTGTGTAACCGGCGGCACTATCAACGCCGACATTGGCCTCAGCCCAGGCAGCGCGGTCGTCCTCGGTACTCCACCGTGTGTCGTTACGGGCACGCAGCACATTACGGATGCGGTAGCGGCGCAGGCGCAGCTCGACCTCACCACGGCGTACAACACGCTGGCCGGCCTGCCGTGCGGGACTGTAATCGGCACCGCCGACATTGGCGGAACGACCAGGACGGCAGGTGTCTATTGCAGCGCCAGTACAATTGGCGTCACAGGCACGCTGACGCTGGATGGCGGGGGAGATCCGAACGCGGTCTTTGTCTTCCAGGCCGGCTCCGGGCTCACCGGAGTTGGGACCATCGCCTTGATCAACAGTGCGCAGGCCAAGAACGTGTACTGGCAGGTTGGCAGTTCGGCTGTGATCGGTGTGGGATCGGCATGGAAGGGCAATATCCTTTCCTTCTCGAGCATCACGCTGAATGACAACACAACCCTGATAGGGAGAGCCTTGGCCCGGAACGGCGCAGTGACGCTGGGCACCGGCGACACCATCACTCTGCCCTAGGCAAGCGAGAGCTGGGGCCGGACGATTGTCCGGCTCCAGCACCGCTTCGGCCAGGAAGTATTCAGGAGATTCACACGGCGGTGCGGGCTGGATACCAGTCCAACGAAGATCTATCGGGTGTAGGGAACAGTACCCGGTAGATCTTCGATCAGCGCATGCGGGATGGAGGATCGACCATGCGACCAAGCAAGTTCACTCAAGACCAGATTCTGCAGGCGCTCCGGCAAGTCAAGGCTGGAACGCCCGCAGTGCAGGTATGCCGTAAGCTGGGCGTCACGGAGACCACGTTTTACCGCTGGCGCAGCAAGTACGAGGGCGCCGCCCTGAGCGTGTCGCGCGAGTTACACGACCTCCGCGACGAGAATCTCAAGCTCAAGCAGATCGTGGCCAATCTTCTGCTCGACAAAGAAGGGTCGACCGACTTCCTCAGAAGAAAATAGCAAAGCCCCACGTTGCAGCAGAAAGTCACGCACATATATTCTCCTCGCCGCTGACCGCGTCCCGTCGCCGCGCGCCAGCGTCGCGTCCTCTAGAGAAAAGGGCTTCCGTGACACCTGACGTCACTACCTTTGATGCGATCGTCGTGGGCTCGGGAATCTCCGGCGGATGGGCAGCCAAGGAGCTGTGCGAAAAGGGACTCAAGACACTGGTCCTCGAGCGCGGGCGTAACGTAGTCCACATCAAGGACTACCCCACCATGAATCTCAATCCGTGGGAGCTTCCGCATCGCGGCGCGATGTCGCGTCAGCAGCTGAAGGAGAATCCGCTCATCAGCAAGGCAGCGGGCTATGGCGAAGACACGGCTCATTTCTTCGTGAAGGACCGTGATCACCCCTACGTGCAGGAAAAGCCCTTCGACTGGATCCGCGGCTACCAGGTCGGCGGCAAGTCGATAATCTGGGGGCGCGCCTGCCAGCGGTGGAGCAAGTACGAGTTCACCGCGCCCGAGCGACAGGGCTACGGCATCAACTGGCCGATCGGCTACGACGACGTCGCGCCGTGGTACTCGCACGTCGAGAAGTTCATCGGAGTGTGCGGCAATCGCGATGGGCTCGAGGCAATGCCCGACGGAGAGTATCTGCCTCCCTTCGATTTCAACTGCGTCGAGAAACACCTCAGCGACAAAGTGCGTACCCATTACGGGAATCGCTACGTCGTGCAAGGACGGTGGGCGCACCTCTCACAACCGAAAGAGATCCACCTCCAGCAGGGGCGCGGCACCTGTCAGGCGCGGAACCTCTGTATGCGCGGATGCCCGTACGGTGGCTACTTCAGCTCCAACGCATCCACTCTTCCGTGGGCGGCGAAAACCGGAAACCTCACCATCCGCCCAGACTCCGTCGTGCATTCCATCATTTACGACGAAGCGAAAGGAAAAGCGACGGGCGTCCGCGTGATCGATGCGAAGACCCATGCTGTCACCGAGTATCACTCGCGCATCGTGTTCATGAACGCATCCGCGCTCAACACGACTCTCATCCTCCTCAACTCGACATCGAGCCGATTCCCTCACGGGCTCGGCAACGATAGCGGGCTGCTGGGCAAGTACGTCGCCCACCACAACTACCGCACGGGGGCGAGTGGAAAGATCGATGGCTTCGAGGACAAGTACTTCTACATACGGAATCCCACCGAATGCATCCTCGTCAACTTCCGCAACCTCGGAAAGCAGGAGATGGATTTCGTTGGCGGATACACGACTTTCACGGGTGCATACCGGGAGCGCGGAGAGCCGACCACGGAGCGCGTTGGTGGTGAGTACAAGGACGCGCAGGCGCAGCCCGGGCCGTGGGGGATCTACATGTACATGCAGGGCGAGACCATTCCGAGAGAGTCCAATCACGTCCGCCTGCATGAGAGTGAGAAGGACCAATGGGGAATCCCGCGTCTCGTTACATCGGTCGGATACGACGACAACTCCGAGAAGATGATTCGCGATTGGCGCACCGAGGCGAAAGCGATGCTCGAGGTCGCGGGCTGCCACGACGTCCAGACGCACGACAATCACCAGGCTCCCGGGCTCGACATCCACGAGATGGGTGGCGCGCGCATGGGGAGCGATCCGAAGAACTCGGTCCTCAACAAGTGGAACCAGCTTCACTCCGTACCAAACGTGTTCGTCACGGACGGCGCGTGCATGACGTCGACCGGCAACCAGAGCCCTTCAATTCTTTACATGGCACTCACGGCCCGCGCGGTGAACCACGCCGCTGACGAAATGAGCAAGCAAAACCTGTGAGGTCTCTGCTATGCCACCGATGAATCGGCGCGAAGCGTTGAAAGCCACGACTGCCGTGCTGGGCAGCGTGCTCCTCACGTCGAACGGATTCCTCGTCGCGTGCGCGCGCGACTCGAACCGCGCGGCGGGGAGAGTTCTATCGGTCGACGACCAGTCGCTGATAGAGGAGATTGCCGATACGCTGCTGCCTACGACCCCATCATCGCCGGGCGCGAAGGCGGTGGGCGCCGGGGGCGCAATCAACCTGTTGCTCACGGACTGTTACGAGCCGGACCAACAAAGGCGAGTTGTCAACGGATTGAACGAGTTTCGTAGCATGTGTCGCCAGCGCTGCGGCGATAACTTCGCATCTCTTTCGCAGAAGGAGCGGGAGCAGGTGCTGCGCGAGATCGACTCTGAGGCACAGAAGGCCGGCCCCACACACTACTTCGGACTGGTTCGCGAGCTTTCGCTTCAGGCCTATTTCTCTTCCGAGATCGGGATGACGAAGGCACTCCGCTATGTAATGGTTCCCGGAAAATGGGTGGGCTGCGTTCGGCTGTCGCCGGGACAGCCGGCCTGGGCATGACGTCCAGGGAATACTGGCGGTCGGGGTTGGTTAAAGCGGGAGTCCTGCTTCTGGTTTTCGGGACCGGTCCGCTTCTTTTTATCATCGTGGCCGCGGCGATTGGACTGTGGCCGGATCCGAACCCCAATCCCGTTGGACCCGGACTCCTTGCGGGTCTTACGTTTTGGCCGGGTTTGATTTGTCTCATCGTTGGGATCTCCCGCGTTCGGCGCGACAAATCCCGCGCGCTCTAGGAGCGACGAAATGCCTCAGACAAAACCCCGCTGCCCTAAATGCCAGAAGACGATGGAACTTGGGCACATCCCCGATAGGGGCCGCAACCAGGTGTACCAGACAGGGTGGTCGCGGGGTGCGCCGGAGCGCCAGCGCTTTTTCGGAGGGATCAAGTTTCGCCCGAAGGAGCAGCTACCGCTCACGGCGTTTCGATGCCCCAGTTGCGGGTACGTCGAATTCTATGCGCCGTCCGACTGAGGCATTTAACTGAGTTGACTTCCGGACGCCACGAGCAGACAGAAGGTGAGGCCTAACGCACACGGCAGCTGACGAGCACTTTTTGCATCCAACTCTGAGCCGTTGTCGTTGAACCGCACAGCTGTGTGGCATTGAGGAACAAGTCGTGTCGAAAGTAAGAATCGGGATCGTCGGCTCGCGCTTCCAGGCGGATTGCATTGCGGCGTCGGTGAAGGCAATGCCGGAGGAAATGGAGGTTGTCGCCGTTGCATCTCCGACGAAGGGGAACGCGGAGGCTTTCGCGCGACGTCACGCGATCCCTCGTTTCTATTCCGACTACCGGCAAATGCTGAGTGACCCGGCGGTGGAGATGGTCTCCGTCACTGCTCCGAATCGATTGCACGCACAGATGACGATCGACGCAGCGCGCGCCGGCAAGCACGTCGTCTGCGAAAAACCGCTCTGCGTGACACTCGAAGAAGCCGACGCGATGATCGACGCTTGCGCCAAAGCCGGCGTCCTTCTTCTCTACGCCGAGGA
Source organism: Gemmatimonadaceae bacterium (assembly GCA_041498575.1). Lineage (GTDB taxonomy): Bacteria > Gemmatimonadota > Gemmatimonadetes > Gemmatimonadales > Gemmatimonadaceae > UBA4720. The sequence continues at coordinate 60 of JBGQIT010000150.1, read as the reverse complement.
GCTGTTCTTCGCGCCGAAGTACGTGAAAGCCAAGCAGATGGCGGATGAAGGAGCGTTCGG
>JBGQIT010000149.1:0-6903 GCA_041498575.1 Gemmatimonadaceae bacterium | reverse complement strand
GGACCCATTCGCGCTTTAGCAAAGGTCGGCCATGCAAAACGAAACTTTCGATCCCGCCCTCCTTCGACCCTCTGCAGGTACGAAGGATGATTTAACTGATACCGGTAAACGAGAGACCTGGCTGAAAGCTCAAGAGGCTTTGCTTAAAACCGGTGCCTTGCAGAACGCGATTCTTAGCAGTGCCAATTTTTCGAGTATCGCTACCGATGAAAAGGGGGTCATTCAAATCTTCAACATCGGTGCCGAGCGCATGCTGGGCTACGCGGCTGCCGACGTCCTGAACAAGATCACCCCGGCCGACATTTCCGATCCGCAGGAAGTGATCGCGCGCGCCAAAGCGCTCAGCGTCGAGCTCGGAACGCCGATTGCGCCGGGTTTTGAAGCATTGGTATTCAAGGCCTCGCGCGGAATCGAGGACATCTACGAGCTGACCTACTTCCGCAAAGATGGAAGCCGGTTTCCGGCGGTAGTGTCAGTTACGGCGCTGCGCGATGCGCAGGACGCCATCATCGGCTATCTGCTGATCGGCACCGACAACACCGCCCGCAAGCAGATCGAAGAGGAGCGGATGAAGCTCGATCAGCGCCTGCGCGACCAGCACTTCTACAACCGCTCGCTGCTCGAATCGAATATCGACGCGCTGATGACCACGGATCCACGCGGCATCATCACCGACGTCAACAAGCAGATGGAGGCTCTGACCGGGTGCACCCGTGACGAGCTGATCGGGGCGCCGTTCAAGAACTATTTCACGGACTCGATTCGCGCCGAGGCGGCAATCAATCGCGTCCTGACGGAAGGGAAGGTCACCAACTATGAGCTCACCGCCCGCGCGAGAGACGGCACGCTCACGGTGGTGTCTTACAACGCCAGCACCTTCCATGACCGTGACCGGAAACTGCAAGGCGTGTTCGCCGCCGCGCGCGACATGACCGAGCTCAAAGTCTTTGAGCAAACATTGCAGCAGAAAAACATCGAGCTGGAAGACGCGAGCCGCATGAAGTCCGAATTCCTCGCCAACATGTCGCACGAGCTCAGGACGCCGCTGAACGCGATCATCGGGTTCTCGGAAGTGCTCGGGGACGGGCTGATGGGCGATATGACCGATCAACAGCGAGGCTACATCGGGGACATCTTCAAGAGCGGCAAGCACCTGCTCTCTCTGATCAACGACATTCTCGACCTGTCCAAAGTAGAGGCCGGTAAGATGTCGCTCGATCTGGAAGCGGTGCAGTTGTCGCCGCTGTTGTCCAACAGCCTGTCGATCATCAGAGGGAAAGCCGCGACCCGCCACATCACCCTTGTCATGGACGAGACCGAAGATCTGGGCTCGATTCGGGCCGACGGGCGCAAGGTCAAGCAGATCGTCTACAACCTTCTTTCCAACGCGGTCAAGTTCACCGTCGATGGCAGCCGAGTAACGCTGCGCGCAGCCCGCGTCCCTCGCGGCGAAGTCGGCCAGCTCTCCGGTTCGGGAACCGGTCGAAGCTTTCCGTTGGCCGACAACGAGTTCGCTGAGTTTCTCAAGATCAGCGTCACCGACGGCGGTATCGGAATCTCGCCCGAGGAGTTGGAGCACCTGTTCAAGCCGTTCAGCCAGATCGATGCCAGCCTGGCGCGAAAATTCGAAGGGACGGGACTCGGCCTGGCGATGGTGAAACTCCTCGCCGAGCTGCACGGTGGAACCGTGGCGGTCGAGAGTGCGGTTGGCGAAGGAACGTGCTTCACGGTCTGGCTGCCGCTCCGGGCCGAGGAGCAAGACGCGCTGACTCCGGTAAGAGTGCCAGCCGCGCCGCCTGTTGAGGCGGTGCCGGGAATTCGCACCGCGCTGGTAGTGGAGGACGACCTCAAATCCGCCGAGCTGATCCGCGTGCAACTCGAGGCGGAGGGCTTCAAGGTGCTGCACGCCTCCACCGCCGAGGCGGCGCTGGCTCTCGCGGTTCAGCAGCCGCTGTCGTTGATCACACTGGATATCATGTTGCCGACGATGGACGGCTGGGAATTCCTAAGTCGCATCAAGCAGGTATCGGCGCTCAGCTGCATACCGGTCGTGATCATTTCCATTGTCGCGGATCGGAACAAGGGCTTCGCACTCGGGGCTGCCGCGGTGATGCAAAAGCCGATATCCCGGAAGGAGTTGTACGACTCGCTCGTTGAGCTTGGTCTGCTACCGCTCTCGCCGGGCGAGACGCTCAAAGTCCTCGTCGTCGACGACGATCCCAAGGCGGTGGAGTTGATCGCCGCCCGTATCCAGGACTTGGCCAGCAGCGTCATCCGCGCGTACGGCGGCGGTGAAGCGATAGAGGCCGCGAAGCGAGAGCTGCCGGACTTGATCGTGCTGGATCTGATGATGCCGGAGGTGAACGGCTTCGACGTGGTTGAGGCGCTCCGCGGATATTCCGAGACGGCGCACATTCCGATAATGGTGGTCACCGCCAAGCGGATCACGGCCGAAGACCGCACCAAGCTGAATGGCTACGTGGCTACGATCATGGAGAAGGCAGAGTTCGACCGCGACCGTTTCATGGCCGAAGTCCGGCGAGCGATGTCGGGACGCCACGCGGTCGCCTGACATGGCAACGGTTCTGATCGTCGAGGACAACGTTGCCAATATGAAGTTGGCGAAATTTGTGCTGGAATCGGCCGGTCACACCGTAGTCAGCGCCAACGATGCTGAGACCGGGCTGACGTTGGCGCGCGAGGCGCAACCCAACATGATCCTCATGGATATCCAGCTTCCCGGCATGGACGGCCTCGAAGCCACAGCGCTCCTCAAAGCTGACGATGCGACCCGCGCAATTCCGATAATCGCCATAACCGCTCTGGCGATGAAAGGCGACGAAGAGCGCATTCGCGCCGCGGGGTGTGATGGTTACATCGCCAAACCTCTGGCGTACCGGGAGTTACTGGCGGCGATCTCGGCGCACCTGGCGACGGTTCCCGCTGTAACGTGAACGCGGCACGAAGATGAACGCTATCCCAGATTCCGTCGCTGAGAACCCGGCGCGCATCCTTATCGTCGACGACAAGCTCCAGAACAGAGAGCTGCTGGAAATCATGTTGACGCCGGAAGGGTTTGTCCTTCAGACCGCCGCGAGCGGCGAAGAAGCGCTCGCGATAGTCGCGGTGGATCCACCCGACCTCATCCTGCTCGATGTCATGATGCCGGGCATGGACGGTTACCAGGTGGCTGCAAAGATCAAGAGTGACCCCGCCACCAAAAGCATCGCCATCATCATGCTCACAGCGCTGGACGATCGTAATGCAAGGATGCTCGGGCTGAACGCCGGAGCCGAAGACTTTCTCACCAAGCCAGTGGATCGCGCGGAGCTGAACGTGCGGGTGAGAAGCCAGGTCCGTCTCAAGGCATATGGCGACAAACTGCGCGGGACGCTCGCGGCCCTCTCGTCCGCCAATGAGCGGCTCGATCGCCACACCCGCGAGATCGCATTGGCGCAGGCGCTGGCGGATGCCGCAACGGCGCGATTGGCGCGACTACAGAAAATCACGGCGGCACTCGGCAGCACCGTCACGCAGGACGGCGTCGCTGATTCCGTTCTCCGCGAAGCCATTATAGCCCTCGAATGCGATGCCGGTGCGGTCGTCGTCGCAACGGAAGGAGTCGACTCACTCGCGCTCCTGCGCGAATCCGGATCGCTCGATTCGATCATGTGCTCGTTCAAACACCCGCAGCCCCCCGGGTCACCCGGTCCATACGACGACGCAGTAAAGAATTGCCGCGCGGTCTATCTGGAATCGTTCGAGGAGATGCTCGTCCGCTATCCGGTGTTTCAAAGCGTCAGCAAGAGCGAATCGCGCGGAGCATGGATTTTTCTCCCTCTCGAGATCGGCGGCCACGCGGTCGGCGCTCTCGCGTTCGGATTCGCCGGTCCGCGCAAGTTCACAGTTCTCGACAGGCATTTCGCCGACACGGTTGCACGCTACTGTGCGCAGGCCCTGGATCGTGTGAGGCTTCGCATCGCCGCCGCTGCCGCGCTGGCAGAGGCGGGCGACGCACGCATGATGGCCGAGCACGCGAACAACGCCAAGACAATGTTTCTACGTGCGATGAGTCATGAGCTTCGCACCCCGCTGAACGCGATCTCAGGCTATACGGAGATCCTGGAGATGGGAATTCGCGGAGTCGTCAATCCCGAGCAGTGCAAGGACCTCGGCCGGATCAAGCGCGCCGCGGCTTACCTTCTGCGACTGATCAACGATATCCTCACGATCGCGAGGCTCGAAGGGGCGAGGCCCCTCAACGTGATCTCCATTCCAGTCAATCCCATGCTCGCCGAGGTCGAGGGACTCTGCGCGCTTCAGGCGAAAGCGAATGGACTTACGCTGACAGTCACCCCATGCGAGCGCGAGACCGTCGTAGCAGCAGATGCCGAGAGATTCCAGCAGATCCTGCTCAACCTCATCACGAACGCGATCAAATTCACCGGTGCGGGCGGCAAGATTGGCGTCACTTGCGAGAGCGATGCAGGCGTGGTGCGAATTCGCGTGAAGGATAGCGGCGTTGGCGTTCGCCTGGTCGACATCGACCGCGTATTCGAGCCGTTCGTCCAGATCGACAGACACCTGACCGCCGCAACGCAACAGGGCGTCGGACTTGGACTCTCGATCAGCAGGGAGCTCGCCCGCGCCATGCGCGGAGATCTGACGCTGCAGAGCACCGAGGGAGCCGGCTCCACATTCACGCTGGCGCTTCCGATTGCGTTGGAGACTTCACTGGCGTCCCCGATTGCAATGGCGACTCCACCGATTAATGTTTCCCGAATCAAGTCGGCAGTCGCTTCCTAGGAGTTGAGCACGATCATGGCACTTTCAGCAACGCAGCGAAAACATCTCGAACGGCGTCTCCTGGACGAGCGCGCCCGAGCGCAACGAACGCTCAGCAGGTCTGTGGCCGAGAATGCGGATGGCGATGAGCAGGGCCGCGCTGGTGACCTGACATCCATGCCGCTCCACATGGCCGACCGCGGAACCGACACGATGCAACAGGAGCTGGATGCATCGAACGCGACACGTGTCTCGCGTGAACTCGCCGAAATCGACGCCGCGCTGGAGCGACTTTACCAGACCCCCGAAAAGTTCGGCCGCTGCGAGGACACTGGCAAAGACATCCCGTTTGCCCGGCTGGACCTGATCCCTTGGGCGCGGACCTGCGAGCACGCAGAGAGATGACGGCGGAGGAGAGTCCATGAGCGACCCGACCGAATCGACTCAAGCCAATCCGCATCCCGTAAGTCAGCACCGGTCCCCGCGTGAGATTGCCGCGGATGAAGCCGGGCCAATCGGGCAGCCCGACCTGGATGTCGTGGCGAAAGAGGTTTCCGACACAACGGCGCGGGGATACCCGCCGGAAGGGCGCGTACCCCGCGCTATCGGGTCGAAGAAACGGCGAAAGCGCCGCTAAGTCGCTACATCGCCGGTTTCTTGGCAGTCGGCGGCAGCATCGAGTTCAGGCGAAGATAGTTCGCGTACTGACTGTAATGGTCCGCCCAATCGCCCGTGGTCACCATGATGACACCCGCGCGCGACATTTTGCGGCCGCCGAAGAAGGGAAGAGCCTCTCCGAGATTGGAATCATTGAGCGATGCCAGCGCCTGGTCGCAGAAGGCGAAGGTTTCTTTGAGTCTGGAAACCAGCGCTTCCTTGGTGTCCGTCCCGGCGATTTTGGAGCGCGTCGGAGCCTTCATCCCGCCGATGGTCCCGCAGAGATAGTCATTGCCCTGGGCGAGGTGAGCCGCGATGTCGCCGACGCTCATCTGGGCTGGCGTCGGTTTGTAGGAGAACTTGTCGGCGGGAAACTCTTCGGCGGCGGCCATCAGGTTCTTGGCTGACTCGCGCGCGTACTCACGAAAGGCGTCCGCAACCGGGTTAGCCGCAACGGGGTTAGCCTGCTGTGCGGCGCTCACTCTCGGCAGCAGCATGAGCGCGGCGGCGAGAGCTGCGGAGTAAATGCGGGGCTGCATTTGAGTAGCTCCAGTAAGTGGGGAGATCAATTCTGCTGAGCGCGCCGAACTCTGTCCAGCCATTTCGGGCGGAGCCACCCCACGCTTCAGCTACGGATTCAGCACGCGTGATCGCGGCCCCGCCGCGCCCGTCTCGCGCAGGACGGCCAGCTCCGGGGCGGCAGGCGGAGGCACCATTCTCAGATCGAGCATCCGGCTTTGACCTAGATACGCTACCGGCTTGGCATCCTCGATCCCGCGAAGGCGACGCAGGGTGAATGCAATTCGACGAGCCGCCTTGAATATCTGATGCGCAGACTCGCGGATGTCGGCCCTCTTCGTCTCCTCCACGATCATCTCGGCATTGAGCATCAGCGGAGTGAGACTATTACCGATTTCGTGAAATGCTGAAAGTGTGGCGTCGCCGAATCGCGCGAGCCAGGCGTCATGGGAATCGCCAGCGTCGGCGGAGTTTTGCGGCGGAACGCTCTCGACCTGGGCGATGAAGTACACGGGTCCTCCAGGATTTCGCCGCGTCGCGGAAACGGAGAGACGCACCCAGATCGCCTCGCCATTCTTGCGAATGTACCGCTGCACGAGCTCGTACCGCCCTATGTCGGCCGCTCCGAGTCGGCGATTCTGCTCGACTTCTGTCTGGAGGTCGTCCGGATGCGTGATGTCACTGGAGTTCAGCGCCTGGAGCTCATTCCTGGTAAAGCCGAGCATTCGGCAGAGCGGGCGGTTCGCCTGAATGATGCTCCCATCGGCGGCAATAAGCGCCATGGCGTTGGGGGCGTTCTCAAAGGCATCCGCGAACAGCGACTCGCCCTGTCTCCCGACAGCAGGGTCCCGGCGTGGTTCCTCTTGACGATTGGCGGACAAGCTCGCTCCCTTCCGATTGTGACTACCAACGGACTGGCTTCGTGAGAATTAGACTCCGGGG
>JBGQIT010000148.1:0-6971 GCA_041498575.1 Gemmatimonadaceae bacterium | reverse complement strand
GAGCGGGGTGGGTGTGGTGATCGAGGCTTACCACCTGTGCATGATGATGCGTGGAGTGCAGAAGCAGAACTCGAAGACGATCACGTCGGCTCTGAGGGGTGCGTTCCGGGAAGATCCCAAGACGCGCGACGAGTTCCTGCGTCTGGCGCACAACGGCCGCGACTAAAGAGTGGGGTCGCTGGGTGGTCGGACCGCCGTCGTAACCGGCGCCTCGAGGGGGATCGGGGCGGAAATCGCCGCAGCGCTCGGCCGTCAGGGAGTGCGCGTAGCTCTGGTCGCGAGGACTGAGTCGAAGCTCAAGGAACGCGCTGCGGGCATCAAAGGCTCGATCCCCGTCGTGTGCGACGTCACCGACCCGAAAAGCGTCGAGCGCGCAACAAAGCGGATCGCGGACGAGCTGAACGGCGCACCAGACATTCTGGTGAACAACGCCGGGATATTCAGCGTAGCCGTAGTGGAAGAGACCAGCCCCGCAACGTTCCTCGAGTCTATCAACACCAACCTCGTCGGCCCATTCCTGTTCGTGCGCGCCTTTCTGGCCGACATGAAAAAACGGAAGACGGGCCACATCGTCACGATCGGCTCGATCGCGGACCGGACCATTTTCACGGGCAACGTCGCCTACTCAGCCGCAAAATTCGGCCTGCGCGCCATTCACGAGGTGCTACGCGCGGAGCTTCGTGGCACCGGCGTCCGGACATCCTTGATTTCTCCGGCCTCAACCGACACCGAGATCTGGGCCACCGTGGCGGTCACTGATCCCGCCAACAACCCCCACTCGACGCGGCCGCTGCTTGATCCCAACGACGTGGTCGGTGCCGTGATGTTTGTGCTCACCCAGCCGGAACGCGTGAATGTCGACGAGCTCCGGCTCTCGCACAGCTAGCGGTCGAGCAGGCGGATGAGAATAGAAGGCTAGCGGTCACGGTGTTCATCGAGCTGCTCGATCTGTTGCGCTGCATCAACTCGCACGAGGACACCTGGCTCGTCGCGTCGTTCAAGACAGTTTCCAATCGGTTCGTCATGGAGGGCACACTCGGTTGCCCGGTATGCCATGCGGAGTATCCGATCGCGAACGGGGTTGCCGATTTCACCGTAGTCGGTGAGTCAGTGCACCAACTGGTCGATGACTCCCCTCGGAGTGAAGGCCGTGAGGAGCTGGCCACGCGGACAGCGGCTTTCCTCGACGCGACCGAGCCCGGCGCGACCCTGGTACTCGGCGGGAGCTGGGCGGACGCTGCTCAAGACGTAAGCGTCATGACCGAGACGCGCATCCTCGCGCTCAATCCAGGGAAGCGGGTCGAAGAATCCGAGAGCGTTGCGCTGCTCCGCGTCGGAAGTAAAATCCCCCTCGCGGCTTCGTCAGTGCTCGGTGTAGCGCTCGATCTCACTTTCCCGCCACAGATCATTTCGTCGGCGGTAAGAGTCGTCCGCCCAGGTGGAAGGATCATCGGCCCCACGGCGGTCGACGCGCCGGCCGATCTCATGGTTCTCGCCCGCGATGAGCGATACTGGATCGCCCAAAAACCGCCGGCGATGGTTTCTCTCCGCCGATCGGGGAAATTCCAGTAGCACTCACAATTTTGGTGACAAGTAGGTCGATACCAACCGAACCCGATCGCTCGGAGGGAATCGACGTCGAAGCCTTGGTCACATTCTCGGCGAGCCTCATTCTGATCTCGATTCTATCGCGCGAATTGCCGCCCACAGGCCGGCCTGCCAGGTCAAGCGATCGCGTGCTGGTCGGTAACCCCGCTTCGCTCTGCCTCCTCGTACAGTGAATCAATGAGCGCCTTGTAGTGCTTGTCGATCACTTTGCGCTTCACCTTCTGCGTGGGCGTGAGCTCGCCGCGCTCGATCGAGAAATCGTGCTCGAGCAATCCGATCTTCTTCGGTACCTCGAAATGAGCCGCCCCCGCCAGCTCCTCGTTCACTTCCTTTTCGATCTTCGCCTGGATCGTCGGCATTCTCAGCAGTTGTGCGCGATCGGTCCAGATGATGTTTCGTTTCGCCGCCCACCGCTCGAGCTGGTCGAAGTTCGGCACGATCAGCATCGATGGAAATTTACGCTTATCGCCCAGCATGACCGCCTGAGCGACGTACTTGTTGGTCTTGACTTTGTTCTCCAGCGGCTGCGGCGCGATGTTCTTGCCGCCGGCCGTCACGATGATGTCTTTCTTTCGATCCGTGATCGCCAGGAACCCATCGCGTAGCTCGCCAATGTCGCCGGTGTGGAACCAGCCATCCGGCTCGATCGCTTCACGCGTAGCGTCGGGCTTGTTGTAGTAGCCCTTCATGACGTGGGGGCCCCGGGTGAGGATCTCACCATCGGCGGCGATCCTGATTTCGACGCCGTCGATCGCTTTCCCGACGGTTCCGATGCGGAAGTTCTCGGGTGTATTGACTCCAATTACGGGCGACGTCTCCGTCAGCCCATATCCTTCCAGAATCTCGAGCCCGGCGGCATAGAAGAATTTGTTGATGTCCGGCGAAAGGGGAGCGCCGCCCGAGACGAAATAGCGGAGGCGTCCGCCTGTGCGCGCCTTGAGCTTCGAGAACACGAGCTTCTGGGCGATCGCGTACTGCCTCGCCAGCAGAGGACCCGGCTCCTTTCCGGCCAGCTTCTCGTTGGCCCAGCGCTCGGCGACGCCGCGCGCCCAGAAAAAAATCTGCTTCTTGAGAAATCCGCCCGTCAGAGCGTTCTCCAGAACGCGCGCGTACATCTTCTCGTAGAGTCGAGGCACGGAGAGAACGAGAGTCGGTCGCACCTCCTGCATGTTGGCCGGTACGGTGTCGATCGATTCCGCGTAAGCGATCGATGTGCCGGTGGCGAACATCAGGTAGTGGCCGGCCATTCGCTCGAAGATATGGGAGAGCGGCAGGAAGCTGAGCCCGACGTCGTTGCCGTGGAAGGGAATCGCCTTTCGCGATCCAGCGACGTTGGAGTAGATGTTGTCGTGGGTCAGCATCACGCCCTTGGGCTCGCCGGTGGTGCCCGACGTGTAGATGATAGTCGCGAGATCATCCGGCTTGACCGTCAGCGCGTCCTCTTTGTAAGTCGCGATCGACTCCCGGTTCTCGCCCAGCGCGCCCCGCTTCTCGAGCTCGCTGATCGACATATTGGTGAGGCCGGGGATTTCGTCGAAGCCGATGACAGTCCTGAGCGCGGGAATCTGCGAGCGAATCTCCCTGATCTTTTCCGCCTGCGCCTTGTTCGAGACGAAGATCGCGACTGCGCCGGAATCCTTGAGGATGTAGGCGATCTGGTCGGCCGGCAGCGTGGGGTAGATCGGGACGTCGGTCAGACAGGTGGTGAGGCACGCGTAGTCCGCGACTGCCCACTCCGGCCGGTTCTCGGAAAGGATCGCGACGCGATCGCCACGTCTGACACCGAGCGATGACAGCCCGCGCGCTGCATGGCGCACGCGCTCGGCGAGCTCGGCATGGGAGATCGGGCGGTACGATCCACCGATCTTGACCTGTAATGCGTCCGGCCGGTCGTATTTCGAGACCGCGTCGAAAAAAAGCTGATTCAGCGTCCCCGGAGCGGGTCGCGGTCCACCTCTGGCTTCCATCAGCGCCATTCTCTCTCCCCCAAGCGGATCTGGTTTAACTGCCCGACTTTACCAGGAGTACGAGCCGCACCGGACTGCCACTCACCTGCACTCCGCGATACTTCGCGGTGGCGTTGACTACGATCGAGTCGACTGCCGAACCGACGAAGAGAGGATGCACACGAATCTTTCTTCCCGCTATCCCGGTCGCGTCTGTAGTGTCGACCACCGACGCCTTCCCGCCCTCGTTTACGAGCTCACCCAGCTGCGGATTGCTCTGCGCGACGATGGCGAAGCTCACGATGTAAGACTTGACCGTGCTGTCGTTCGGAGCGACACCGTGCATCAGCGCGACGGTCAGCAGGTGCGACAGGTTGAGAGTGGTGTCGAGCAAGGCAATTTGCAAGCTGTCCCGCCCGTTGGCCGCCTGGATGAGATCCGGCCGCAGGGTAACGTCGACGTTCTGAATCGCCTGGAGCGTCCCCACCGTCGCCACGATCCGCGCCGGCGTCGAGCGAAGGCTGTCTCCGACGACGAGTCCGGTGGCGCTGTCCACGGTGATTCCAGAGTCGGGCGTCAGGAAGTAGACCGGCGCCGGAGTGATTTCTTCGCCCTGGAAGTTGAAGGCGTGGACCACCGGCAGGACAATGGCGCCGGTCGTGTCGCGGAGCGTGTCGCCGACCACGACTGATGGCGCGGAGAGGCTGTCGAACTGTATCGAGAGGACCGACGTCGAGCTGCCACTGATATCGGTGCAGCTGACGGCGGCAACGCCGATCGCGCCGAGGAGGGCGAGCAATGCCGCGGGCGGGGACGACTTCTTCATACCAATCGGTCGGCGAGTAGCGTCGCGAGGTTCACGTAGGCTTGCGATGCGGCGTCGGCCGGGCTCCGCACGACCACTGGTTGGCCGGCGGCGAAGGCGTCGGCCGTGGCCACGGTGCGGGGGATCACCACGTCGAAGACGATGTTGGCGGGGAGATGTCTTCTCACATAGTCCACTACCCGGTCGCTGGCCTGATTGTTCGGCTCATACATCGTGAGAAGGATTCCATCGAGCGTGAGGCGTTCGTTGACGGCGACAATGTCCTGAATCGCGCGCAGAATCTGCGGCGTCGTCTGGAGGGCGAGCGGCTCGCACTGGAGCGGCACGATGACGTGCTCGGCGGCGCCCAGCACCTTGCGAGTGATCGATCCGAGCCCGGGGGGCGTATCGACTACCACGATCTGGCACCGCTGCTCAGCCATCTGCAGGAGATCCTGGAGGACATTGGTCTCCCTGACCAGCTGCGAATAGACCGCGTGGTCCGATTCGTCGGCGACGGATCCGGCGAGAATCACCCGCAGCCACGGAAGCGAGGTCGGCAGAATTATCTCGCGCAGGCTGCGCTCGCCGTTCAGGTAGTCCGCGAACCCCGCGGTTTCGTGGCCGCGTGCGAGACCAGAGCCGTAACGCACCGATCCCTGCGGGTCGACGTCGATGAGCAGCGTCTTCATTCCCCGGCGCGCAAACGCGGCGGCGAGATTTACAGCTGTGGTGGTTTTGCCGACTCCTCCCTTCTGGCTTACAACGGCGAGGACCGCTCCCATCTATTCTGAAATCCCCGGATAGTCGCTTGTCTTCAATTCAGGGTTGGAGGGAGGAGGCTCGGCGCTCTTCATCTCGTCGAGAGTCTTCTGGGCGTGCTTGATCCAGCGCTCGGCTTCCGGACTTTTCGGGGGCTCCATCAAGAACGCCTCGAGGTGAAATGCCGCGTCGCTCACCTCGCCGCGCCGGAGGAGGAGAAATGCCAGACCGTAGTGCGCTCCCGATAGCCTCGGCTCGATCGCGAGAGCTCGGCGGTAACAGCGAATCGCCTCGTCGAGCTGACCGAGCTTCGAGTACGCGATCGCCATGTTCTGGAGGACCTTGTGATTGTTGGGCCTTTGGCGAAGCGCGAGCCGGTAAGACGTCAGCGCAGCGTCGTAATCGCCCTGTCGTTCCAGCGCGAGCGCCTCGTTGAGGTAGTCGAGATTTTCTGTCGCCGGCTTCGGCTTGCCGCCCGTGAGGCGGTCCCAGAATGACATTTGGTCGAATCTACCGACTATGATGTGAGAGGGCTAGCTTAACCTAACTGCTTTTCCCCGAACAGCTTGAGAGCGAAATGTCACCCCGCAAACACACGGTCGACGCCACCAAAGGCGTCCTCGAAATCGAATGGCCGTTCTTCGGCGAGCTGTCGCGCGGGCTGGCCCTCAAGGTGGCGCGGGCGTACGATCCCGAGATCGTCATCGGGATCGCGACGGCGGGCGTGATTCCGGGCGCCGTGATAGCGGCCATACTAGGACGCGAGTTCCATTCTTTCGTCGTGAGCCGCAAATACAAGAGCGCTCAGACGCGCGAAGCGCCTGAGGTGTTCGGCACCGCGCCCAGGGAAGCGCGCGGCAGGCGTGTGCTGATCGTGGACGAGACGTGCGATTCAGGCGACACGATGCGCCTGGCGGTGTCCGCCGTGCAGGAGGCGGGTGCGGCGGACGTGCGCACCGCGGTTTCAATTCGCACCGGCGGGTACGCTCCCGATTTTCACGCGATCGCGACCGAGAGCACGATCATTCTGCCGTGGGACCGCGAGATTCTCGTCGGTGGAGAGCTGAAGCCCAATCCTCTCTACGCCGACGCGCTCAAGGCTTCCAGTCAAGTCTAGCAGTCAGTCTGAGGCGCTGACTACGGCTTAGTACTCACCTGCCCCTATGGTTTCCCACTGCTCGCCGCGCGAAACCCGCTCATACGCGTGCTCGAGCATGTCGGCGTTGCCGGCGAGGAAGCGACAGCGCGCGGTCCCACTGACGCTGCACTCGATCTCCATCACCGCGACCGGATAATCCGCAAGGCAGCCGAGGAATCCGGCAAGAGTCCCGGTGGTGAGATGGCATCCTCGCTCGCCTTCGCCGTGCAGCTGCGCTTCCCAGCAGCCCTCGATGTCGATCACGGCGAGCGCGTCGTGAAGGGAGCGGAAAGTGACGAGGCCCCAGCCCGCCGCTCGAAAGAATTCGGCGGCGCGCGCGGAGAACTCGTCGATCGGAAGATCCTCCGCCTTTCTCGAGCCGCGGTCGTACAGCCAGGTCTCGAACGCGTCGAAGAGCGAGCCAGCGCCGGCGTACCCGGCTTGGCGAAGAGCATCCGGGCCGCCACCGCTGGCGCCGGCGACGCGCAATCGAAGGTCGCGCAGCGTGCGCTGCGCCAGACCGATCAACTCAGGGGCTTCTGAAGTTGTCATTCGAATTTAGGACGATCTCACGCGGAAGATGTTGCTGGAGAATCGATTCGCCGCAAGAGCTCGGCCTCGTCGATAATGGTCACGCCGAGTGATTTCGCCTTGTCGAGTTTGCTGCCGGCTTCTTCGCCGGCGACGAGGAAATCGGTCGACTTCGAGACGG
>JBGQIT010000147.1:0-7014 GCA_041498575.1 Gemmatimonadaceae bacterium | reverse complement strand
CCGTCTTCGCCGTAATCTCCAGTCCCTCGAGAATGCTGACGCCCGAGCTGATCAGTGTGCCGAGCGTCCGAGTGAAGCGCGAAACCGCGGATTTGCGCAACACGTCGCCGAGGACCGGGAAGTGAAGCATTGCCCGGTCGATCACGAGCTTTCCGTTCGAGGTAGCATAGTACTTCTTGCCCGTGTACCCGGCGGTGATGATTATGGCGCCTATCACCCACCAGTAGGACCTGAGGAAGCCTGAGGCTCCGATGACGATTCGGGTCGGCAACGGCAGCGCCTGGCCCGCCGACGCGAACATGCCGGCGAACACGGGGATGACGAAAATCAGGAGGACCACGACCGCGATGGCGGCGACACTCATGATGACCGCCGGATAAATCATCGCGCCCTTCACCTTTCTCACCAGCGCGTCGTTCTTCTCAAGGAACGTTGCGAGGCGGAGAAGAATCGTGTCGAGAATACCACCGGCTTCACCGGCGGCGACCATGTTGACGTAAAGGTTTGTGAACGCTCTCGGATGCTTGGAGAGCGCGTCGGCAACGGTGTTACCGGACTCGACGTCGAACACCACTTTCCTGGTGACTTCCGCGAGCGCCTTGTTGTCGGTTTGTTCGGCGAGAATCGTGAGGGCCTGCACCAGCGGCAGACCCGAGTTGATCATCGTCGAGAACTGGCGGGTGAAGATGACGACGTCGCGTGTCTTGATCGACCCGCGGCCAATCTTCTTCGCGGCATCCTGGTCGATCTTGACGACGCTGAGCCGCTGTTTTCTGAGCTGCGAGATGACGTCGTCGCGCGAGGCCGCATCGATCGTAGCCGTGCGGAGATCGCCGTTGAACGCTCTTGCCGTATAGGTAAACGTAGCCATTTGCTAATCCTCTTTAACGTCTTGCCGGGGAGCCCGACGCGGGCCCACGTGTAGCTGCCGGCTTTGCGGCCGGCGGCTGGCCGGTTCTGCCTTCATCTGCCGGATCCAGCTGACCAATCATGCGCTGGAACTCCGTCGGGTCGCCGCTCACTCGCAGGCACTCGTCCGCCGTGACTTCGCGGTTCATGTACAGGGCGTACAACGCATCGTTGAGCGTCTGCATTCCCCACTTCTTGCCGGCCTGCATCGACGAGTAAATCTGGTGGACCTTGTCGTCGCGAATGAGCGCACGGATCGCGGGCGTGACGACGAGAATCTCGGCGGCCATGACTCGTCCCTTTCCCTGCGCCTTCGGCAACAGCGTCTGAGTGACGATTCCCTCGAGCACGAAGGCCAGCTGGGCCCTCACCTGCGACTGCTGGTGCGATGGGAAGACGTCGATGATACGGTTGATGGCCTCGGCCGCTGAGTTGGTGTGCAGCGTGGCAAAAGCAAGGTGACCCGTTTCGGCGATGGTCAGTGTCGCGGCGATCGTTTCCAGGTCGCGCATTTCGCCGACCAGGATGATGTCCGGATCTTCGCGGAGCGCGTATTTGAGGGCGTTGGCGAACGACTTGGTGTCGCTGCCGATCTCGCGCTGGTTGATGATGCAGCTCTGGTGCTTGTGGATGAATTCGATCGGGTCTTCGACGGTGATGATGTGTCCCTTACGCTCGCGATTGATCTTGTCGATCATGGCGGCGAGTGTCGTCGATTTACCCGAGCCGGTCGGACCGGTGACGAGCACGAGTCCGCGAGGCTTCTCCGCCATCTTGGCGATCGAGCCAGGCAGTCCGAGCTGATCGAAGGTCTTGATCGCAAACGGAATCTGTCGCACGACCATCGATACGCAGCCGCGCTGCTTGAAGACGTTGCCGCGGAAGCGCGCGAGATTCTGGATTCCGAACGAGAAGTCGAGCTCGTCCTCCAGCTCGAACCGCTTCTTCTGCTCCTCGGTCAGAACCGAATAGGCCAGTTGCAGCGTGTCCTTCGGCGCCAGCGAATGCTCAATCGATGCGTTCGTTATGTCGCCGTCGACGCGAAGCTTTGGACGCTCCCCGGCTACGATGTGCAGGTCGGAAGCATTGCGGGAGACCATCTCCTCGAGCAGCGAGCGGAGATTGATGCCGGCCTGCGGCTTCGGCGGTCCGGATGGGGACGAAGTGTCAATGAACGGTAAGGTCATCGGTTATCGATTCGAGTGTTGAGGATCAATGCGCGGAGGTTTCACGGACTACCTGCTCCAGAGGACAGATCCCCTTGAGTACTTTCAGCCAGCCGTCCATGCGGAGGGTGAGCATTCCCTCCTCGATGGCGACCTTTTGAATTTCTGCGGCGCCCGCGCTTTGCATGATCAGCTTTCGGAGGGCGGGCGTCATGTTCATCACTTCGTAAAGTCCCTGGCGTCCTTTGAGACCGGTGCCATCGCACTGCTCGCATCCCCTTCCCCGGAAAACGGGAAGCTCTTCCATCTTGGTGTCGAGGGTGATCTGGTCCATGAACGGTTTGGCAGCGTCGGTGGCGCGGCCTTTCGCGTCGCGCAGGGCCATGTCCGTGAAGTGCATATCGCGCATCGTGATTCCGCCGCCGATTTTGGCACCCGCGATCTCCGCCTTGTCCATCTTGTACGCCTCGGCGCACTTGGAGCATACGCGGCGCACGAGTCGCTGGGCAAGAATCAGGTTCAACGCGGAAGCCACATTGAAGGGCTCGATCCCCATGTCCATGAGACGAGTGACGGTCTCCGGGGCAGAGTTGGTGTGCAAGGTCGAGAGGACAAGGTGACCTGTTAGCGCGGCCTTGATGGCGATGCCGCCCGTCTCCAGGTCTCGAATTTCTCCCAACATGATGATGTTGGGGTCTTGACGAAGGAACGCCTTGAGGGCCGCGGCGAAGGTCATGCCGATTTCGGTGCGGACGAGTACCTGATTGATTCCAAACAGGTTGTACTCGACCGGGTCCTCCGCCGTCATGATGTTGACGTCGATGTTGTTGATCTTGGAGAGAGCAGAGTAAAGCGTCGTCGTTTTACCGGAACCTGTAGGGCCCGTGACGAGCACCATCCCGTAAGGGTTGGAGATCGCGTCCATCAGCTCGCGCTCGGCGCGGGGCTCGATGCCGAATGTCCCAAGATCGAGCGTCAGGTTGCCCTTGTCGAGAATACGGAGCACCACTTTCTCCCCGAAGAGCGTCGGGAGCGTAGAGACACGGAAGTCGATGACCTTGGTTCCGATCTTCAGCTTGATGCGCCCGTCCTGCGGCACGCGGCGCTCGGCGATGTTCAGGCTCGCCATGATCTTGAAGCGGGAGATGAGAGCAGGGCGCATCTTGATGGGCGGCTTCATGATCTCCTGAAGCGCTCCATCGATGCGATAGCGAACGCGCAGCTCCTTTTCGAAACACTCGAAGTGAATGTCCGAAGCGCCTCTCTTTAGCGCGTCGGTCATGATAGCGTTGATAAGCTTGACGACTGGCGCTTCGTCGACAAGAGAGGCGCCGTTGTCCGCCGTGTTTTCGTTCTCGCTCTCGAGGATCTCGATGTCATCCTCGGCAATGTCGGCGAGGAGGTTCTCCATCTGCGCTTCGCCCGAGGCGTAAAACTTCTCGATCGCGTTGCGCAGAGTGAACTCGCCGGCGATGACCGGGAATATGTCGAGTCTGGTGATGAACTTGATGTCGTCGAGCACCGACATCGATGCCGGATCCGACATCGCGACGGTGAGCGTTCGGCCGTCCCGTTTGAGGGGAAGAACGCTGTGCTTAAGCGCAAGCTCACCCGGAATGAGCTTGGCGATGCGCGGATCGACCGTGAACTTGGTGAGGTCGACGGCGGGCATCTTGTGCTGGCGCGCAAGCATCCTGGTGAGGTCGGTTTCCTTTACGTAACCGAGCTTGACCAAGTTGTAGCCTACGCGCGTGCCGTTGTGTCTCTGCTCGGCAAGAGCCTTATTGAGCTGTTCTTGCGTGACCAGCCCTTCTCTCAAAAGCAGATCGCCGATTCTCGGCGTTTTAGCGGCAGGAGCTGTCAAGGACGCATGTCCCTCCGGTGAGGCTTCCTGCGTGCTTTTGGCACTTCGGATGGCCTGGATATGACTCTGTTTGTAGGACGCGGAACCAGCGAGAAGGTTACCGTTGAGTCGAGCTTTGCTACCATAGATGGGCCGATGCCTTTCACACGTCGTAACCCTTCCATAGAGCCGAACGGACCGAGGGAGTCGCGATCAGAAACGATACGCCTGGCGAGCGCGGGTCCGACGTGTCGGAGGGCCTCGATTTCCTTCTCGCTGGCGACGTCCAGGTCCACCGGTCCGGCTGGTTTTGGGGGCGCCTTTTGCTTGCGCTCTCGCTTTGACTTCCTGAGGCCAGAACGGCGAGCGGAATCCGCCGCTTTTATCTGGGCTTCGAGGGCCGCGCGGGTTCTGGAATCCGCTGGAGAACCGCTGTGGAGAGTCCGGTAAGCGCGGTTTGAGGCCCCAAGGACCAGAACCACCGAGAAGAAGAGGAGCGCCTTGCGCTCGGCAGTGGTCGGCATAACCGACCCTAGCCGCAATCAGGCGGATTTCGTTACCGAAGCCGCGCGACTCGGAGCGTACTCTTCCATCGAGGTCGTAAGGAGCAGGGTGGCGAGGACCAGAACGCCCGCGATCACGAAGGGAAAACCGACGCCCAGGTGGTCCATGGCCACACCTGCCGCAAGCGGAAATATGACCCGCGAGACACCGCCAAATGTGTGCTGCACCCCCATATATAATCCCCGATGCCTGCTTGGAACGACTCTGGACAACATCGCAGTCACGCACGGGAAGACGAACGCCGTGCCAAGGGGCATGAGGGTCAAAGCAACCAGAAGCGTTAGATAAGAGTGTACCGCCGCGATAAGCGCCAATCCGAACGCCAACAGCACGAGTCCAAGGCGAGTAAGCCGCACTTCGCCCAGCCACTCGATCATGCGCCCAAGGATTCCGGCGCGGACGAAGACTCCCATTCCGCCGAGGTACATGACGAAGTAGCCGACATTACCTTCGGTGATCGGCAGCCGATTGGCGAGGAGAAGAGGAAGTGTCGGCGCGGTGCCATAGAACGCGCCGATCGCGATGGCATAAATCCAGATCAGTCGCTGCGCGGGCTCCCTTGGGTGCGCGATCACGCTCCACACGGCGCCCGAACTAGTCTGGTGAACGACGGCGTGTTCGCTCGTGGCCGCGATTTCTTCACGCGATTCGCGCAGATAGATACCGGCGAAGATGCTGACAAGGATGCAGAAGATCGCCGATGCGATGCCCGGCGCGTGGCGGCCCCAGTGTATCAGCGCGGAGCCGATGGCGGGACCAACGACAGCGCCGAAGCTGGTCGCGGCGGAGAGCCAGCCAAGACTCTTGGCGCGGTCCTTTGGATCACTGGCGTCCGCGACATATGCCTGGACGACACCAATCGTCCCTCCGCCAAGACCCTGCACGATACGACATAGGAGAAGGAGCCAGAGCGTGCTCGCGTAAGCGAAGATTACGTACGCTACCGCCGAAATCAGCAGTCCCGCGAGTAATGCCGGGCGTCGCCCGTAACGATCCGAGAATCGGCCCCAGAGGGGCGCGCTCGCGAGCTGGGCGATCGAGAAAGCCGCAATCAGAACCCCGACGATCGTCGCCGAGGCTCCGAGCTTGGTTGCGTAGAATGGAAGGAGCGGGATGACCATCGCCAGCCCAAGCATGTCCACGAAAGCCGTGATCATGAGGACCGTGAGCTTCCCTTTCATGCTCTATCTGCGCGTGACCAGCGCGGTTGCGACATCTCCAACAGTCGCCAGCGACTTGGCGGAAATCTTGTCCATCGTGTCCTGCGGCGTGTGATGCGCGGGATAGGTGAGATCGATCACATCGATCACGCGCAGCCCGGCATTCAGCAGCGGCATGTGGTCATCGACGATCTGTCCACCGCTCTCCTGTACGAACACGTCCCCATGGCCCAGATCCGCCGCCGTCTGCCACACGCGCGAAACGACTTCCGGCGCCTGCTGAAAGGAGTACATCTCGTAAGGGATGCGAAGATCCTTGTCTCCGATCATGTCCCAGAGAACGCCGTACAGCGGCTTGTAGTTTGGCGACGGCATGTGGGTGGCGAAGTACTTCGCGCCGATGAGAACGTCGACCTCGGGCGGACCAAACTGCCCGTAATCCTCGCCATCGGTGAAGAGGAGGTCGACGCCGACGTTGGGTTTGGTTTTCTTGAGGACGTCTCCGAGCGCCACGAACATTCCGACGCCGGAGGCGCCGTCGTTGGCACCGGGAACCGGCATCTTCTTTTCGGCTTCGGTCGCGGCCGACTCCGAGACCGGACGCGAGTCCCAGTGGGTGATGTAAAGAACCCGCTCCGGAAGGTCGGGACGGAATCGCGCCAGGATGTTGCGCAGCGGAAGCTTCTTCCCGTCGGCGGTAGTGTAGGTGAAGGCCTGGACAATCACCGTATCGGCCCGCGTCCGCATCTGCCGGATGATCCAGTCACCGGCTTGTTTCGCGGCCGGGGTTCCCGGCACCCGCGGGCCGAAATCGACCTGCGCCTTCGCGTAGTTGTAGGCAGCGGTCCCGTTGAACCCGGTCGCAGTCGCGCCCGCGCTCCTTTGCGCGGCGCTTCCCCCATTCGCGTCTCCCTTGCAACCGGCGACCAGGCACAACAGAAGTATGACGAGCATTGATCTCACTTGAATTCCCCAGCGTAAAACTGCAGGTGCATCACCGCACTGAGCACCGTCTGCGTAAAATTGCGATTAAGGTTACGGTCGAAGCTCTCGACGCGCGAGATGACGAAGCTCGACGAGATGTTTTCAGCGACATCGGTATCGGCGCTCATGCTGAAGGCGCGCCGGCCGTTGTCGGACAGCCGGCTCTCCCCCGTGAGCGCCAGCGGATTGACGACGAAATTCTGTCCCTGACTCTTCTGATAGCTGACGCGCGTCCGCAGATCGCTCCGCGCATTCCAGTCAGCGGGAAGTCTCCACGGCTTCGAGACATCGATGCTGAAGTCAGAGTTGTCGCCGTTGCTGCTCAAACCCGGCTTCGCATCCAACCGCTTGGAGAATGAATACCCCACAGTGCTGGCGAGGGGCCGGG
>JBGQIT010000146.1:0-7089 GCA_041498575.1 Gemmatimonadaceae bacterium | reverse complement strand
GCCTACTCCCGTTATCACGAGGATCATCACCATCGACAGCTGGTCGAGCTGGAGTGCCGCATCGATCTGGAGATCGCCGACCGGCATCCAGCTGAAATAGCGCTGAACGAATGGGGCGGCGGGTTGCGCGCTGGCCATCGCCTGCCAGATTCCAATTGCCAGCAGGAACGAGAGAATGAGGACGCCTGGTCCGACGACGCTTACGACCCCAGCGAAGCGATGCCGTTTCACCGCATGATCGTTCCCACTCCCTTCCCCTTCGCCGTGCGAAATCACTGGCGTATCGCCCGAGTCAGCGTGATGACTATCGGTGCTGTTCGGATCGGTCGGACCAAAATGCGCACCGGCGAGCGAGAGCAGTCCGTTGATCACGAACCCGGCGAGCGGCAGGATCGGCAGCAGCCACACCCATTCGGCGATCGTGCCGGACAGCGGATGAACCTGGGAGGCTGCGGAAACCGCGGTCTGGAGCAGCATCAGCCCCTGAGCAGATTGATGTTCTTGAGGTCGACCGACTGCTGGTGGCGGAAGATCGAGATGATAATCGCGAGCCCGACGGCCGCTTCGGCGGCGGAAACCGTCATCACGAATACGACGAACACCTGCCCTGCCGTTCCGTAAAAGCGCGAGAAAGCGACGAACGTGAGGTTGACGGCCGTCAGCATCAGCTCAACGCACATGAAGATGATGATCGCGTTCCGGTGAATCAGGACGCCGATCACACCGATGATGAATAGAGCGGCGGTAAGTGCGAGCGACTCAGCGAGCACCGGCGGCCCTCCCCCTTCCGAGTACGACAGCGCCCGTTATCGCCACGAGGAGAAGGACGCTCGTCAGCTCGAACGCCAGCAGATAGTCCCTGAAGAGCGGCTCCGCTATCATGCCGACGGCGTTCAGCTTCTGAAGCTGTTGCTCGTTGAAGTCGGGCGGCACAAGTAGCTGCTGCGGAAGCTTGGTCCGGATGATCACCATGATTTCGCTGAGGAGTCCGAGCCCGACGAGTCCGGCTGCCAGTTTCCAGCCGGTGCCGCGCACATCCGCCAGCTCCGATGGATGCCCGAGATTGAGGAGCATGACCACGAACAAAAACACGACCATGATCGCGCCGGCGTAGACCAGGACCTGCATGACGCCGATGAACTGCGCGTCGAGCATTACATAAAGCGCGGCGAGGCTGAACATCGTGTTCACCAGCCAGAGCGCCGCAGTAACCGGGTTCTTTCGCGTCACGAACGTCACCGCGGATGCGAGCGCGATGACTCCGAACAGATAGAAGTGAAAAACGTAGAAGAGCGAGTAGTGCGGCTCCATCACTCGCCCTTCGGGTCTTCGGGATCCCACATCTCGCACACCGGATGCGTCTGATCCATCAAACGCTGCAGGTCGTAAACGAAGCCTTCCCTGCTGTATTCGGAATTCTCGTAGTGTCGGCCGACGTGGATCGCCTCCTCCGGGCAGACCTCCTGGCAGAATCCACAAAAGATGCAGCGGAACTCGTCGATCTCGAACACGAGTGGATAACGATTGCCCTCCTCGTCTTCGCCCGGCACCAGCTTGATGCAATTCGCCGGGCACACGGTGGGGCAAAGTCCGCAGGCGACGCAACGTGCCTTGCCGGTCTCCGTCGTCAACATTCGGTGCGTACCGCGCCAACGTGGAGAGATCGGAGATTTCTCCTCGGGGTATTGCGTCGTGACCCGCCCCTGGACGTCGAAGAGATGCTTGACCGTCAGCGCCATTCCGTTGAGAGTAGCGCGGATGTAGCTCACGTCCGCGACCGGCCGCTCGACCACCTTAACCTTGATTGCCATTATCTGCCCGCCTCTACCGCGATGGGACGCCGTTTCTCGAGCTGTTTGTCCAGCTGCCGGAGCCTCTCGATTTCCCTGGGATGCATTCTGCCGTAGGCCGGACTGATGATTCGTCCGCGGTCCAGAATCACGAACAGCACGATGATCAATCCGAGGTTGACCGAGCCAAGTATCGCCGCGTACAGGTAGCCCTCGTCGATTCCCGCCGCGCTCAAGCCGAGCATGACGGCGGCGATGAGCACTATGTAGGTGAGAGCAAGCGGCAGCATGAACTTCCAGCCGAGCGACATCAGCTGGTCATAACGGAATCGGGGCAGCGTCCACCGGACCCACATGAACACGAAGACAAAGAAGAGAATCTTGGCGAGGAAGATTCCGATCGAGAGCAGCGATAGCCATTTGCTGAAAGGCCCGATGTTGTCCCTCGCCGTGAACGGAACGTCCCAGCCACCGAAGAACAGCGTCGCCATCAGCGCGCTCGCCGTCACCATGTTCGCGTACTCCGCGATGAAGAACAGCGAGAACTTCATCGCGCTGTATTCAGTATGGTAGCCGGCGATCAGCTCGGACTCTGCTTCGGGCAAATCGAATGGCAGCCGGTTGGTCTCGGCGAACGCCGCGACCATGAAGATGAAAAATGCCACCGTCAGATTCACCACATTCCAGCCGCCCCACGCCTGCTGATTGATGATGGAGTTGAGGGTTACGTTGCCGGCAAGGAGCAGGACAGGAATCGTCGCCATACCCATGGAGATCTCGTAGGAGATCATCTGGGCGCTGGAGCGAAGGCCGCCGAGCAGTGCGTATTTATTGTTTGATGACCAGCCGGCGAGTACGATTCCGTACACGCCGAGCGAACTGATCGCGAGGATGAAGAGGAAGCCGACGGGAAGGTCAGCCACGACCCAGTCGATCCTTCCCCACCGAGTCGGCCACGGCGAGCCGAATGGAATCACGCACCACGTAATCAACGCGGGAATGAACGAGATTATCGGGGCGAGGACGAAGAGCGGCTTGTTCACACCCTCCGGCATCGTCTCTTCCTTCATGAAATTCTTGAGGCCGTCGGCGGCGGGCTGGAGCCATCCCTTGCCGACGCGGTTGGGTCCGTGACGGTCCTGAATCCAGGCCGAGATCTTTCGCTCAGCCAGCGTGAGCATTGCGACCCCGACCATGTAAATCCCGAAGATGACCATGATCTTCGCGATTGTGAAAATGTAAAACCACATCTCGCTCACAGGCGGCATGTTCGGATCTGCCGCCTGAAGAAGCGCCGGAATTCCGTTAAGCACGCTCATCTCGCGGCCACGGCGATCGATGCCTTTGGTCCAGTCGGCGGTGCGTCGAGCAGCGGAAGTCCCTTGAAGCCGAGCGAATCGTAGCTCAGGCCGGAAAATGACGTGTTGGAACTGGCGAGCTTCGCGAACACCTCGGACGGGAGAAAGAAGTTCGTCTGCTTTCCCATAGCGCCGAGCAGATCGCCGAGCACGAGCCAGCTGGGGCGGGTTTCTCCAGGAGCCTGCTTTGCCTGCGTGAAGCGCTGCACGCGCCCGCGGAGGTTGGTAACTGTGCCTTCCTCCTCGGAATAATTGGCGATCGGTAGCACGACCGATGCTTTACCCGCCGCTTCGGGAAGGACCGATCCGATCACGATGACGTCGCCTGCGCGCGCGACCGCGGTGGCATCGATGCCGGCGAGATCCTCGCCAGCGACGACGAGCACATCTCCCTGCCCCAGACCGCCCAGCAGATCCTTCGTCTTCTTGAAGCCGAGCTTCTCGGCGCCGTAAACGTTGGCCGCCCGTTCACGTCGAAGCGCGAGATCATCGACACCGGGCAGAGGGGCCTCGTCGCCCTCGGTGACCCGGAACACTCCGCTTCCACCTTGCATCAGCTCGGTGAGTAGGAAGAGCGATTCGTTTGACAACATCGGGGACGCAGCAACGAAGGCCTTCTTGCCGTTGAGGGCGCGTGCCGCTGCCGAAATCGCCGCTTCCCAGCTCGATGCGGCAAGGCCATTCTTGGCGCGAACCATCGGGTGCTCAACGCGGTTTTTCTCGTTCATCCAGCGATAGTTGAGACGCCCCCAGTCGCACATGAAGAAAGCGTTGACGTTCTCATTGGGCCTCGGGCGCATGCGCACGAGCTGATTCTCGCGCGTCTCCATGATCACGTTGCAGCCCTGAGTACAATTGGGGCAGATCGATGCCGTGCGGTCAAGCTCCCACGCCCGCGCTTTGTTCAGGAAATCCTTGGAGAGAAGAGCGCCGACCGGACAGAGGTCGACGACGTTCGCAGCCCACGGGTGGGTGAGATCCTTCCCCTCGAACTTGCCAATGAGCGCGCGGTCACCGCGCTCACTGACGTTCAGTGTGGGCTCGTGCGCGACATCATCCATGAACCGGACGCAGCGCGTGCACAGGATGCAGCGGTTCGGAACGTAAATGACGTCGCCACCGAAATCCTCCGCTGGATTGAAGCGCTTGGGCTCCCGGTAGCGCGAATCCTCACGCCCTTCCTGATACGTGTAATCCTGTAGCTCGCACTCACCTGACTGATCGCAGATCGGACAATCGAGGGGGTGATTGATCAGGAGCATCTCGAGCACACCCTTGCGCGCCTCGAGCGATTTATCGGAATGCACCCGGACGACCTGACCCTCCGCCACTGTCGTGGCGCAGGAAGGGGCGAGCTTGGGTGCCTTCTCGACCTCGACCAGACACATGCGGCAGACGCCCGCAATCGGAAGCCCCGGGTGATAACAGTAGTGAGGGATGAGAATGCCCGCGGTTTTCGCCGCCTCGAGAATGGTCGTCCCTTCCGCAACACTGACGGGACGCCCCTCGATCGTGAGATTGACCATTTTCTTCTCGGCCATCACGCCACCGCCGCGGTCACAGGGTGAAAGCGCTTGCCCTGAATCAACGCTTCGAACTCGCCGCGGAATTTCTTGATACCGGATATGACGGGGACGGCGCACGAATCGCTGAGAACGCAGATTGTTTTGCCGGTCATCTGCTCGCCGATGTCGAGGAGGGTATCGAGGTCTTCGACAGTTCCCTCGCCATCTCTGATGCGCTCGAGGATTTTGGTCGTCCACGCTGTGCCCTCGCGGCATTGCGTGCATTGGCCGCAGCTCTCGTGCGCGAAGAAACGGGCGAGGCGCGCGATCACCGTCACCATCGGCTGCGCGTCGTCGATTACGATCACGCCGCCTGAGCCGAGCATTGATCCCCCCGCGACGAATCCCTCGTAATCCATGAGCGTGGCTTCGGCTTCCTCCATGTTCTGGATCGGAACCGACGCGCCACCCGGAATCACCGCCTTGAACTTGCGGCCGTGGAGCGGGCCGCCGCACAGATCGTACAGGAATTCCTTGAACGGGAAGCCCATCACGACCTCGTACGTTCCAGGACGCTGCACATTGCCGCATACGGAGTAGAGCTTGGTGCCGGTGCTCTTTGGGCTCGACAGCGACATTTTCTTGTACCAGTCGGCGCCATTGAGGAGAATCGGGGCGGCCGCGATGAGCGTCTCGACATTATTGATCGTGGTAGGCATGCCGAAGACGCCCGACACCGCCGGAAAGGGGGGCTTGATGCGTGGGTTCCCGCGACGACCCTCCAGCGATTCCATGAGCGCCGTCTCTTCGCCGCAGATATAGGCGCCGGCCCCTTTGTGCACGTGCACGTCGATCCGCTTGCCGCTCCCCATGGCGTTCTTGCCAAGGATCCCGGCAGCATAAGCCTCCTTGACCGCACTCTCCATCCAGTGAAGGGGCTCGGTGAACTCACCGCGGATATAGACATACGCGGTCTCGGCTCCGATCGCGTAGGCGCCGATCGCACAGCCCTCGACGAGCGCGTGCGGCGTCCAGCGCATCAGCTCACGATCCTTGAACGTTCCCGGCTCGGACTCGTCGGCGTTGCAGCACAGATAGTGGGGCTTTCCATCGCCCGGCTTCATGAACGACCATTTCATGCCGGTCGGGAATCCGGCTCCTCCCCGTCCGCGCAGGCCAGACTCCTTCACCACGTTGACGATGTCGGCTGGTTGCATTCCGAGCGCCTTCTCCAGCGCTTTGTAGCCTCCTCGTTTCTTCCAACCAGCGAGGGTGCGAGCATCGGCCTCACCGAAATGCTTGGTGAGAACCGTCGTTTCCCTCGGATGGGGATGGTGCGGGAATCCCATTATGCGAGCCGTGCCAGAAGTTCGGGGACTTTGTCGGGAGTCACAGATTCGATGAATTCTTCGTTGACCATTACCGGTGTGGCGAAACCGCAGGCGCCGAGGCATTCCACCTCGATCACCGTGTACCGGCCGTCCGGAGAAGTGAGGCCCAGCTCGCCGGTATTGGTGTGGCGAAGAAATGCCTTCACTACATCCTCAGCGCCGCAGATGCCACAAGGCGACGTCGTGCACACCTGGATGAAATACTTTCCGACCGGATGCTGGTGGTACATCGTGTAGAAAGTTACTACGCCTTTGACGTAGGCTGGCGTGAGGTCTAGCAGGCCAGCGACCTCGGCCATTCCCTCTTCGCTCACCCAGCCGCGCTCGCGCTGTACGATCCATAGCGCGGGAAGAAGCGCCGCCATCTTCGTCGGATAACGCGTGAGCAACTCATCGAGCTCGCGCTTCACATCTCCAGTGAACACCGCGACGTACGGCTCATGCGCCGCACGGTCGTGCGATGCGTAGTCGGGAGATTCAAGACCGGCGACCAGATCAGGTGTCAACGGTCAATCTCCCCCATGACGATGTCGATGCTGGCGTTGATGGCGATGACGTCAGAGAGGAGATGCCCCTCGACCATCTTTGGAATGGCGGCAAGATTCACGAATGACGGCGGACGGATCCTCCAGCGCACCGGCTTCGCCGTGCCGTCGGATACCATATAGTAGCCCTTCTCGCCCTTGGGGCTCTCGACGGCGACGTACGATTCGCCGATTGGCGGACGCGGGCCTTCCATCACGACCTTGAAGTGATGGATCATGGATTCCATCTCGCTGGTCGCTTTGGACTTTGGCGGAAGAATGACGCGCGGGTCGTCGATGTTTACCGGGCCGTCCGGCAACCGGTCAGCCGCCTGCTGGAGAATGCGCACTGATTGGCGGAGCTCCTCGAATCTCACGAGATAGCGATCATAAACATCGCCGTTGGTTCCAACAGGGACTTCGAAGTCGTAGGTCTCGTAGTCGAGATACGGAAAATCCTTGCGCACGTCGTAGTCCACGCCAGACGCGCGAAGCATCGGCCCCGATAGGCCCCAGTTGAT
>JBGQIT010000145.1:0-7109 GCA_041498575.1 Gemmatimonadaceae bacterium | reverse complement strand
ACCTTCCGCGCGGACTCAGGTGTATGGTGTCGATGGATATTGGAAGTGGAAACCCGCCGCTGCTCAGGCGGGTTTTCCGTTCCTGTCGCTGCAGAGCGAGGCGATGTGGCGTAGTTATGACGCCGCGCAAAGGATCGCCGAGGCGAATCCGGCGATCACGTTGCCTGCGGAGACACTGAAGGATCGCGGTATGTACGCCCAGCTGTTGTGGGGAATCAAGCCCCGGATCGTGGCGGGAGTGCGCGGTGAATTCGCATCGGGCGACCCGGGGGCGTTCGTCTCGGAGGTGCGCCGCGATCGGACGCGGTGGTCACCGAATTTCACGTGGTATCCGACCGAGTTCTCCAAAATCCGAATGCAGTACAACTACGACAATCGCAAGGGAATCGGCACCGATCACTCGCTCTGGTTCCAATTCGAGTTCCTGCTCGGCGCACACGCGGCACACAAATTCTAACGGTAGAAAAGGAAATGAAATCCAGGAATCTTTTTAAGGCCGCCACTCTCGCTCTCGTCGCGATCGCGGCCACGGGTTCGTCGGCGGCAGCGCAGATCCGTGTTGTTGCAACGACTCCTGATCTCGCTTCCGTGGCGAGAGAGATCGGCGGAGACAAGGTCAGTGTCGTGGCGCTGGCCAAACCAACCGAGGATCCGCACTACGTCGATGCGAAGCCGAGTCACATCGTGACGCTCAACCGCGCAGATGCGCTCATCGAGGGTGGCGCCGAGCTGGAGCTCGGATGGCTTCCACCGCTGCTGGAGAACTCGCGCAACTCGAGGATCTCCGCGGGCGCGCCGGGCCGCATCGTAGCTTCGGACGGAGTCAAGATGTTGGAGATTCCGACGAGCTTCGATCGCTCGAAAGGGGACGTTCACTCACTGGGAAATCCGCACTTCATGATCGATCCGGTGACTGTAAAGATCGTCGCCCGCAATATCGCCAGTCACTTCGAGCAGATCGATCCGAAAAATGCGGCGACCTACAACGGCAATCTTACGAGATTCAACACGAAGCTCGACGCCAAGTATGCCGATTGGCAGAAGCAACTTGCGCCGTATCGAGGCGCGAGGATCGTAACGTATCACAAGGACTTCATTTATTTCGCCGATCGGTTCGGGCTGAACATCGTCGACGAGCTGGAGCCGAAGCCTGGCATCGCCCCTTCGCCCGCGCACCTTGCCCAAGTCATTGGCAAGATGAAGGCAGGGAACGCCAAGGTCATCCTCGTGCAACCGTTTCAGAACCGGAAGACGGCCGAGACAGTGGCGCGTCAGACAGGCGCGACGGTTCTCGACACTCCCGAGCAGCCCGGCGCCGCGAGTAACACGAACACCTACTTCGACATGATGGACAATCTCGTGCACACCCTCGCTGACGGTCTCGGGGCACAGAAATGAGCGCGGACTTTCAGATTGCCTGGGAGGTCATGAAGTGGCCCTTTGTGGCCTGCCTCCTTTTTCCGCCGCTGCTTGTCTACCTCGGCCTCCACGTGGTAAAGCGCGAAGTGATTTTCGTGGATCTCGCGCTCGCGCAGGTCGCGACGTTGGGCACCTGCATCGCATTGCTGATGGGATATCACTTCGACGACCGTACAACATTCTGGATTTCGCTCGCGGTGACGTTTGTTGGTGCGGCGTTCTTCAGCTGGACACGAAGCACCCAAAAAGGTCCGGTGCCACAGGAAGCGATCATCGGCATCACGTTCGTCGTAGCCGCGGCGGGAGTGATTCTGTTGCTAAGCCGGGTCGCCGGCGGCAAGGAGGAGCTCGAGCACCTGCTGACGGGCGATATTCTCAACGTGACAAAGGGGGAGATCGGCCAGCGCCTGATTGTTTTCGCCGCGCTCGGAGCTTTCTACGCGGTCTTCCACAAGCGCTTTGTCCTCATCTCATCCGACCCGGATAAGGCTTTCGCGGACGGAGTACGCGTGCGTCTGTGGGACTTCCTCTTTTACGCCGCGTTCGCGCTCGTTGTCGTGAGCTTCGTGCGACTCGCGGGAGTGCTGCTGACTTTTGCGTACTTGATCGTGCCGGCCGTTTGCGGAACGATGCTGGCCCAGGAATGGATGAAGCGCCTGGCAATTGGCTGGGGCATCGCCGCGGCGGCGAGCTTGCTCGGTCTGTGGGCGTCGTATCGAATGGATCTGCCCACGGGAGCCGCCATTGTAGTCGCGTCGGGGCTACTGCTGGCAATCGTTGGCGTTTTCAGCGCTGCGCGACGAGCATAGAGCTGTCCTCGGCCGCACAGAAAAACCCGCGCCCACGCTTCTGCACGAAGCCTGAGCGGGCCTTTCCACCGTGTGCCCGCCTCCCAGCCACAAACAGGACTGGGAGGCGTTAATGCACTGCTACTGCGTGATGTTCACTCTGAACTGAAACTGCCGCGGTCTTCCCACCGATGCTCCGCTGAAAAATGCGCCCTTCAACAGGTACTTCTTGTCGAAGATGTTGTCGATGTAAAACTCGGGACGAACCAGTGCGCGACCGAAGGGAAAGGAGAACCCGGTGCTTCCGTTTAGAATGAAGCTGGGTTTCACTTTGATGCCCGTGTTGAAGTCGAAGAGTCCCGTGCCGTAGGAGCAATTGCAGTCGGCTGGGTCGACCCCATTGGTGAGGCCCGAGCCATAGACACCCGTCAGGCTGAGATACGCCTGCCGCAGAGAGTATGTCGCCGAACCAAGAGCGCTCAATCTCTGGTCGTGATCGAGATCGAAGAAGCCCTGTGGCTCGTCGGCTGGAAAGAAGCCACCAGTGATCGGTCCGCGACCGTATGCGTGATTGATTGAGACATTGAGATACGCGGAGAACGGTCCCGGAGGACGTATCTCCTGCACCGTTTCGATACCGGTGACTTTTACCTTGGCGATGTTGACCGACGTCACGATCGCGGACCCGGGGACGGTGTTGTCGTCGATGCCTGGCGAGCCCGGCTTGTAGTACCCGGCGAATTTCGAGACCAGCCCAAAGGGGAAGCGATGGACATACCCGGCCTCGTAAAAGTGGTCGCGCTCCGGGAGCGTCGGTTCCGCCGTCACTCCGCCTTGTGCGACGCTGGTAATTGCTCGGAGGTCTTCCACGTTAGTGGGAAGAAAGAGCCTGCCATAATACAGGTAGACGGTATTCGCAGAGTTGGGGAAGAGATTCAGTCGCACGCGCGGGCTCCATTGCGACTGCGTTCCCGCAAACGGAGCGTTGTGGGCGTCGTAACGCAAGCCGGTTCGAATCTCGACTTGTTCGATCGGTGAATATGCAACCTGTGCGTAACCGCCGGCGTCCCATCCTTTGAGCGCCGAGTTCGAGGCAGGACCCGGGTTTCCGCTTGCGCTGGCTGTCGAAAAGTCCTCCTGACCACGTGTGAGGCTCGACAACGTTCCAAACTTGATCTCCAGCTCGCGGGCCGGATGAATCGAATAGTCCGCCTTCAAGCCGAGCGTGTTGAAATTTCTATTTTCGCGAATGTTGTACAGCGTCGTGTCGGGGAAGAAGATGAATTGTGGCGCGTCGTTCGCACCGGGCGTGTACCGTAGGCCGCCGTGGCGGTAGAACAGACCGAGGAAAAGCTCCGGTGCTCCTCCCACATTCGCCGCGTTCCCACCCCCAGCATATTCGGGCCCGGAGAACTGGTGCCTCCAGCCGAGGTTTACGAAGCTGTTGATGTCGCGCTGGTTGTCATCGAACTGACTGTTGCCAGTCGTGTCGAATGGAACCTGGAATTTTGTCTGCGAGAGATTCCCCTCGAGGTTGATCACATCGTTCAGGCCCGGGGTGAACGAAATCTTCCCGAATCCGAACCAATCTTCGCCGTGATTGTGGAAATTCTGGACCTCGTTCGTTGTTGGATCGAGGATCACCGGCTCTCGACGCATGTCGGTGGTCTGATGAGAACCCGAGAAGAAGTAGCCGATTTTTCCGGCGTTGGTGCTCGCGCTCAGCCCTTGCCCGTAGGTGTTGTAATTACCGGCATAACCTGACGCCTGATAATGCAAGCCGCCGGCTGGAATCCGCGTCGTAATGTTCACAATCGCGGTGTTCTTGTTTCCGTACTCTGCGTCCCAACCGCCGGTTATGAAATCGATCTCGTTCACGACCGATGGCTCGAACAATTCATTGAGGCTGCCAGAGATTCCGGCGGGCACTGGTACGCCATCGACGTAGTAGGTGTACTCCGCGTGCTGGCCGCGAATGTGAACCTCGCCGGTTGGAGCGCGGGCCGCACCCGCAATGGACTGCTGGAGAATCTGTGACGTCGTGTTGGTTGGTGCTCCGTGATACTGATCCTGCTTGAACCGCTGATCTCCGGTGCGCGTATCGACGGCGAGCGGCACGGAAGCGTTGACGGTAACGCCCTGGAGATTTATCGCCACGGCGGTGAGAGCAAAATCAACTCTGATGTCGGCATTGCTGTCGCCGATGGTGACCGTTTTTGACCGCGGACCGAAACCAATAAAGCGAGCGGTTACCGTGTAGGTCCCCTGGGCGATATTGTGAGTCGTATAGCGTCCGAACGCATCCGTAGACGCGTTGGCGATTACCTCCGTGCCTCGCATGATGCTGACTTCCGCGGAGGGAAGTGGCTGACCGCTCGCGGAGTCGGTCACGACGCCTGTGATGTCGGCGTTCTCCCGGCGCGCGGGGTCGGCCGCGGCAACGCCGGAGTAGAATGTGAGCAGACCTGCGACAACAAGGGATATGCCTGCGGCTACACGATGAACGCGTAGAAATGAAAACAACATGAATTGCCTCGATGTAGGGTGCCAATGGAGCGCCGATACCAAAGTGTGATCGGCGTGCGTGATCCTGATGTGCGGCACCGCTGGAGCCATGGGCTCCGGGTGCGCGGATGGATTACGCCTGTGCGGGTGGCGCCCGGGGGAGGCTTGGAGCGCCGTCAGTCAGCCACTCGGGGAAGAGCGGGAGACGGCGAACAATCTGGAGGGATCTTGTCTGCGGAAGAGGCGCTGGCGACCGGTCGGTCGACGTGGCGAGAGCGCCAGCAACGAATTGGCAGAGCGCGCAATTGTCTTCCTGGTGGACGCGAGGGCAGCGCGGCGTCCCGTGATCTTCGATGTGGGGACGCACCGCGGCAGTAACGGAATCGCCCGCCGCCGACGCGTCAATGACGCTGACGACGCCCGGCAAAACTGCTTGCGCAAGCGCGGCGACGAAGATCCAGCCACGAACGAATCGCGAAACGCGACTACCCACTCTGTCGTTTCCTTTGGTAGAGAACACCGAGCAATCTAATCCGTCGTGGTCCAGGCCCAAACGTGGCCTGGCCCGAGGACTCATTGGTATGTTGCTGCATCCTGACGCGTGAATACGCCGGCTAGTCAATTATTGCTGATCACTTCAGTCAAACATCTGATGAACACTACAAATGATTGAGATCCCTCCGCACACGATTGCGCAGCTCCTGTATCTGGTACACAGCGATCCCGAGGAGCTGCGGGAAGCGCTGGGTGAGCTGCGCGCTCCCGACATCGCCGAAGCCTTGCGCGAGCTGCCACCCGAAGCGGCCGCCAAGGTGATGGCGTCGCTTCCATTTGAGCTTGCGGTCCAGGTGTTCGACGAGCCCGAGCTGACTCGCCATCGCTGTGCGATCATCCAGCTCATCGAGCCGCGCAAGGTCGGACCCCTCATCGAAGCGATGTCCGCGGACCAACAGGCCGATCTGTTTCGGGAAGTTCCCGCGGAGCAGCGGCCGCGTTTGCTGGCGACCGTGAGTGAATCGACCCGCACCGCGCTCATGAAGCTCTTGCAGTATCCGCCCGAGACCGCTGGCGGAATCATGACCACCGAATTTGTCAGCGTTCCATCTGACTGGAACGTCGATCAGGCGCTGCGGCTGATCAGGGAAGTAGGCGGCCGCAAGGAGACCGTGTACGCCATCTACATCGTGGATCCCACGACACAGGAGCTGGTCCACGTGGTGTCCCTGCGCGAGCTGCTGACGGCCGAACGCGAGGAAAATGTGCTCGACGTCGGCAAGAGGAGACCGCCGCTGACGGTGCCGGCGGCCATGGATCGCGAGGAAGCGGCTCGCCTCATATCGAAGTACAACCTGCTGGCGATTCCGGTCGTCGACGATCAGCGCCGCATGCTTGGTATCGTCACGGTCGACGATGTCATCGATGCGCTGGTCGAAGAGACGACCGAGGACGTCCAGCGGTTCGGAGGTATGGAGGCCCTCGACGCGCCGTACATGGAAATCGGATTCGTGGAGATGATCAAGAAACGCGCGGGCTGGCTGTGCGCGCTATTCCTGAGCGAGATGCTGACAGCGACCGCGATGCAGCGCTTTCAGGGGGAGATCGAGCGGGCCGCCGTGCTCGCGATGTTCATTCCGCTGGTCATGAGCTCGGGCGGCAACTCCGGCTCGCAGGCGACGTCACTCGTGATACGCGCGCTCGCCCTTCAGGAGCTCAAACTCCGCGACTGGTGGCGGATCGCGGTGCGCGAGCTGCCTACCGGGCTGGTGCTGGGCAGCATCCTTGGGGTAATCGGCTTCACTCGAATCGTGCTCTGGCAGCAGCTGCACATCTTCAGCTACGGACCCCACTACTTTCTGCTGGCAGTCGCCGTCGGGTTTTCGCTGGTCGGAATCGTTGCATTCGGATCGCTTGCCGGATCGATGCTTCCGTTCCTGTTGAAACGAATCGGATTCGACCCCGCCAGCGCTTCGGCTCCGTTCGTCGCGACGCTCGTCGATGTGACCGGACTCGTGATTTACTTCTCGGTCGCGTTCCTTGTTCTTCACGGTACGCTTCTATGAGGCTGTCTTGGAGAAAAGCACTGAAAACAGAACAGGCGGGAGGTCCCAGTAGGTAAGTTGACAGTGATTTAGTTCACGACGTCGGGACTCGTCTCTGTGGCGTTCAGGGCACAAGCAGTTGCTTGTGTCCTGATCCAATCGAGATAAGTCGGGGCGTTGTGAACTGAATCACTGGCAACTTAGCTACTGGGACCTCTCGCCTGTTCAGTTGCGTTTGACAGTCCGGCTAATCGATGTAGCGGCGCAACCTCTCAAGCATTCTCCGATCCGTACTTTCTGCGTCATCGAGCTTGGGCGTCTCGATGACTTTTCCGACTTTCGAGAGCCGGGGATCGTT
>JBGQIT010000144.1:0-7135 GCA_041498575.1 Gemmatimonadaceae bacterium | reverse complement strand
TCGTCGTAGGAACGCTTGCCGCGACTGAAGCCACCGAGATCGTCCGGGTCGTCGTCGTCCGCAAAACGCAATGGCTCCACTGATTCACCGCTCGGCATTAGTCCTCCCATAGAATGTCAGCACTCGCACTGAGTAGCGCGGCATTTTCTGACTTTCGCCCGCTGCACGTCGCGTGCCTTGTGTACTGAAAGCTTCTCCACATGTTGACACCGAATACAACCCCAGTGACGCGACGTCAAGGAGCAGCTTTCCGCACCTCTCGGGCTTCGGTGGATTGGGAGGCCACTCGTCTCGTTATCACGCTTACCAGCGCTTCGTAAACACCCGGGTCGAACTGCTTTCCCGCGTCGACTCGGAGATGCTCCAGGGCCGCCAACGGCTCCAACGGCTCGCGGTAGGCGCGCTTGGAGGTGAGAGCGTCGAAAGTGTCGGCTGCGCAAAGGATTCTGGCGCCCAGTGGAATGGCCTCGCCCGACAGACCAAGCGGATATCCGACTCCGTCCCAACGCTCATGGTGGTGTTCGACGTACTTGAGCGGCTGCTTGATGTGAAAGAGGGGAGCGAGAATGTCGAGGCCTATCTGCACGTGCTGTTTGACGTGCTCGAACTCATCGGCAGTCAGTCGTCCGGGCTTATTGAGGATTGCCTCGCGTATTCCAATCTTGCCGACGTCGTGAAGGCGGCCTGCAACTCTGAGATCCTCACACACGCTTTCCCCGAGACCCAGCTCCCGTGCGAGCTGTCCGGCCAGCTCCGCAACCCGCTGGGAATGACCCCTGAGGTAGAGATCCTTGGCTTCCATTGCGTTGATGAGCGTCTCGGCGATGCTTATGGACATCAGCCGCAGTGATTCCTTTTCCCGCTCGAGCTCCGCAGTGCGGAGGGCGACCTCTTCGCGAATGAGCTTGTCGAGCCGGCGCTGTTCTATCAGCTCCGAGCGTTTGTGGAGGGCGCGATCGACGGCCTGCTGCAGGTCCGCGAGCTCGACGGGCTTCATCAGGTAGTCCATCGCGCCGGAAGACAAGACCTCAGTCGCGGTGGCGGCATCGTTGACAGCGGTCAGCATGATGATCGCCAGGTCCTGATCGCGGTTTATCGCCTGTGGAACGATCTGGACGCCGGTCATTCCGGGCATGCGCACATCGCACAACATGAGGGAGAAGGATTCCTTATCCAGAATCTGAAGCGCGTGATCACCGGACCCGGCGATTTCCACCTCGTAGCCGCGGGAGCGGAGGAATTTGCGCAGCGCGAGGCGGATGGTCTCCTCGTCATCGACGATCAGAATCCGGGTCACTTCTTAGCCTCGCTGTACAGCGGGAGAAGTATCGTAAACGTCGTTCCCACTTCAGGAGTGCTTTCTACCGAGATCGATCCCTCGTGCGCCTGAATGATTCCGTAGCTCACGCTGAGGCCCAGTCCTGTTCCCTCGCCAGGGGGCTTCGTGGTGAAGAAAGGCTCGAACACCCGCTGGCTCACGGCCGCCGGCATTCCGTGACCGGTGTCGGAAATGACGATCTGTACCATGCCGTGCTTGCGCTGCGTCGCCAGCGACAGGTGACGCAACCGGGCATCTCCCATGGCCGACTCGGCGTTCACGAGAAGGTTGAGGAGAACCTGCTGCAGCTTCTGTTCATCGCCGCGAGTCCGGGGATTCGATTCATCGAGACGCATATGAACCTCGATGCCACTCGATCGAGACGCGAGCGCGCGAAGTCGCACGGTGTGCTTGACGATGGTGTTGATGTCGACCGGAACGTCGCGCGCATCGGTCTTGCGCGCGAAGAGGAGCAGATCGCGAATGACGCTGATCGCCCGATCGGCTTCACGTTTGATCAGACTCACCGACTCGAATTGCTCGCCCTGCAGATTGTCCTCGAGGAGGAGCTGCGCGAAAGTCGAGATGCCGGTGAGTGGGTTATTCAGCTCGTGGGCGACGCCGGCGACGAGCTCACCGATGGCGGCGAGCTTCTCGGTCCGCCCGAGGTGGTCAGCGATCTTTCGTTCCTCGGTGAGATTTCTGATACCGATCACAAGTCCGACGATGTTGTCGGTTGCGTCGCGGATGTGACTCAGCGTAACGGCCGCCGGGAACTCGGTCCCATCCTTTCTTCGATGAACGTGCTCACCGGTCCAAAGTGGAAGGTCCGCCGGGATCGCCGGAATCGTCTGGCGGGAGGAGAGCTGGGTTGAGGCAACGACGAAATCGTCAACGGAAAGGCCGGCGATCTCACTTGGGTCGTAACGATATTCCTTGATCGCGGCGGCGTTGGCGTATTGAACCTTTGCATCGACGCCAAGTATCAGCACGGGCTGATCCATGGTCGCCAGCGCAGCGGCGAGTGTCCGCTCACGCGCGTGGGTTCGTTGCTCGTCTTCGCTGAGCAGGAGTACATCGATCGCAAGCGCAACGGCGGGCGCGAGGCGCAACAGTGCATCGACGTGCGGACCAGTCTGCAACTGCGCCGTCGCGGACGTGACGACCAGAACTCCGAGTCGACGAGTGCTTGCGACGAGTGGAATCGTGATGGCTGGCTCCTCTGGCACCCGCTCCGGATTGTGAGCTTTCTCGCGGAGGTTTTCGACGAAGATCGGCTCTTCCTTGGCCCAAGCGGCTCGAACCGCGCTGCTCTCAACCGGGCCCGTGATGCCTTCCATCTGCTCGCAGGTGCCGCAGGCGGCGACACACGTAATGGTGTTTCCGTCGGAAGAGATAATGCCGATTGCCTTTCCACTCGATGGGACGACGTCGTTCAGAATGTCGAGGATGTCGTGACTCGCCTGCGCGACGGTAACCTTGCGAAGCGCTACGCGCGCGATCTCAGCCGCGGCTTCTGTCTGCTTCTGCTCATTGCGCTGCGCAGCGAAGAGTCGCGCGTTGTCGATAGCGACGGCCGCCTGGCGCGCGATCAGCATGATGAGGTCGAGATCGTGCGCGTCGTAGGCGTTGGCCTTGTACGAGAGGACCTGCATCACTCCGACGGTTCGGTCGTGATAGGTGAGCGGCGCCGTGATCTCGCTCTTTACCTCCCGTTTCGAGGCAACCTGGAAGATCGTTCCCTTCCACCAACGCTCCGGCTTTGAAGAAATGATCGGTACCGCCGTCTGAAAAACCTTGGCGATAGTCTCGGTCCCATTCGGGAAGTCGAGCACACCTTCTCCTTCGCGCTCCACGGAATCAACGATGATGCAGTGAGCATTGAACTTTTCGCTCACCGGATCGGCGATCATGAGCGCAAAGCATGGAGCATCCACTACTGAAGCAACCGCCTTGTAGATCTCGCGGTACGCTTCATTCAGCGAGATCGTAGCCGAGATGGCCTGCTGTACCGTCGCGACCGCCGCGAATCGCGCGGCGCGGCGCTCGAGCTCGGCGACGAGCTCAGTCGTCAATGAACTCCACCGTCACCGGACGTGTTATCACGCCCGATCTGACGCCTTCGTCGAGGAAGAGCCGGATTGCCGCGCGGCCGCGTTCGCCGTAATCGAGCGTCCAGTCATTCACGTACATCCCGACGAACGTATCGGCCTTGCTCCTGTCGAGGCCACGCGCAAAGCGCATCGCATGGTCCAGAGCATTCTTGCGGTGATCGAGGCCGTACGCGATGCTCTCCCGAAGATGCCGGGAGACCTTCTTCTGGACGTCGCGCGCCATTGTCTTTCGAATGACGTTGCCGCCGAGTGGAAGTGGCAAGCCCGTTTTCTCGAGCCACCACGCGCCCATGTCGGCGATGAGATGCAGTCCATCGTCCTTGTAGGTGAGCTGGCCCTCGTGAATCAGCAGGCCCGCATCGACATCGCCGCGGATCACGGCCTGATCGATCTGATCGAAGGGGACGACGATCGGAACGAAATCCGGCTGAAAAAGCTTCAGCGCCAGGTACGCGCTCGTCATCATACCGGGCACGGCCACTCGCTTGCCCGCGATGTCTTCGTGTGTCATCGGATGCTTTGCCACGAGCATGGGTCCGTAACCATCGCCCATCGATGCGCCGTGGGGGAGCAGAGCATACAGCTCGGAGAGGTACGCGTAGGCGTGAATCGAGACGGCAGTCACATCGAGCTCTCCGCGCAAAGCGCGGCCGTTCAGCGTCTCGATGTCCTGGAGCTCGTGGACGTAGCTGATTCCCTGCGTATCGATCTGCCCGTCGGCGAGCGCATAGAACATGAACGCATCGTCCGAATCGGGACTGTGGGCGAGATGAATCGTGCTACTCGAAGTCATGACTTCATGCCAAGGCTTTTCCTTGCCTGCTGTAAAGCGTTTGTGATGTCGTCCTCGTGGCGCGTGTATTCATCGCGTTTTTTCGCCAGCTCGGCCTTCTGGGCAGCGATGAGTCTTCGCTCGTACGAGTGGAGCTGAGTAGTATCACCGCCAATCGTTGCCAGACGCGCCTCCAGAATCAGGCCGAGCAGGTGATTCGGGTTTTCGAGCAGGATGCTGTCCGCTTGCGCCTTCGCAAGCGGAAGCGCTCCGGTAACCTCGCCGATCCGTCCCAAATCGTAGCGCTGGTCGGCGTTGAGCGGTGCCAGCAGCAGATATGATTGGACCGCCATGGGAGCGAAGAACTGCACGCTATCGATCTTCCCCTGGGTGGCGAGGAGCATCACGCGATTGTAAAGACGGTCGGCTCGTTCCTGTGGCGACAAGCTCGAGATATCGGGGGCGCGCACTGCGGCGGATTGATCGTCCGTTGCACTCCCGCGATCGTCGAGTCCAGCCTGCGGTAACGCATTTTGCGAACCGTCAACGGTGCTCCCGCGACGGGCGTTGAAGCCACGACCGGCCGCCATCGCGAAGAGAGCTAGAAAAGCGAGAGCGGCAACGATCCACGGCAGCGCATTGGTTCTCGATTCACGCGTAGCAGATGCACTGACGCCGACCGGTGTGCCGCAACGGTGACAGAACTTCGCCCCGGGGCTCAGATCGGCTGCGCAGGAGGTGCACGTAGCCCCCGCCAGCGGGGCGCCACAGTTCGCACAGTAACGGCCGGTGGCTGCCTTGCCGCAGGACGGACAGGTTGTTGTTTGGTCGGGACTGGATGAGGGCGACGTCATGCGGCTGAAATTAGTCGGACGCTGACCAGGATGCAGCGCGGTAAGTCTGGACTGCAACTACAACTTATGACTACCGGCTGGGGGCTGTCGGCCGGCCGGCTCTTGGCTGCCTGCTGGCTGTTCGCGCGCGCTGATTATGAACGGTGGGCCGAAGAAAGTGATGACGCCGGCGCACACCACCCCGCGCGCTAGCTCGCGCCCCTCAACAGCCCGCCCGGAGCGGGCCGCCGACCCGCCGACCGCCCTTGGCCGGTAGTCGTAAGTTGCAGTTCAAACCGGGAAGAGCATCTCCCTATACTTCGGCAGCGGCCAGTAATCGTCTCCGACTGAAAGCTCCAGCGCGTCGCAGACCTTTCGCACTTCAGCCATGGTGTCGGCTCCCTCCGAGGTGAGCATCTCCGCCTGGCCGGTCGGATCGTCGTGCTTCGCCTCGACACGAGCCATGACGTCGCTCAGATCTTCGCGAAACTCCTGGAGCTCCTGCACCAGCTCGCCCACCTGATTTGCGGTTGCTATCTGGGGAATCACCGCGATACCCGCTGCCTTCGACTGGGAGGCCGCCTCGGAAAGCACGGCGAGATAGCTATAGGCCGCGGGAATCACCATCGTGTCCACGATCTCGCGCATGGTGTGCAGCTCGATCAGCATGTCCTTCACGTAGCGCTCTACGCGAACGTGATAACGCGACTCCAGCTCCTCCTTGGTGAGGACCCCGAGCTTCGTGAGCAGCGCTCGCGACTGCTTGGATACCAGCTCCTTCAAGGCCTCCGGGGTGCGGCGAAGATTCGGTAGGCCACGCTTCTTCGCCTCCTTGACCCACTCCTCGGAGTAGTTGTTCCCCTCGAAGCGAACTGCCGCCGTTTCCTTGAATACCTCTCCAACGACCTTGAGCACCGCATCATCGACCGACTTGTTCTTCTTCAGAGTTGCCCGCAACGATTCAGTGATCTCGCCGATCGCATCCGCGACGGCCGTGTTGAGGAGTGCGACGGGAAACGCGATCGACGCCGATGATCCAACCGCGCGGAACTCGAACTTCTGTCCGGTGAACGCGAAGGGAGAAGTGCGATTGCGATCCGTGTTGTCGCGCTGAACTTCCGGCAGCTTCGCGACTCCGAGCTTGATCATCTGCTGCTCAGCGGTCTCCGAGCCCTTCCCGGCCGCGATCTCTTCGATCACGCGCGTGAGCATGTCGCCCATGAAGACAGAGATGATGGCGGGGGGCGCTTCGTTCGCCCCGAGTCGGTGCTCGTTGCCCGAAGTGGCGATTCCGGCGCGGAGCAAGCCCGAGTGCTTGTGGACTCCCTTCAGCACGGCGGCGAGGAAGACGAGGAATCGAATGTTCTGGTGGGGAGTCTTTCCAGGCTTGAGGAGATTCAATCCGTCCAGCTCCGGCGAGTCGGCGATCACTGACATCGACCAGTTGCAATGCTTTCCCGAGCCGTTGATGCCCGCGAATGGCTTCTCGTGCAAAAGGGCC
This sequence comes from Gemmatimonadaceae bacterium, assembly GCA_041498575.1. GTDB lineage: Bacteria > Gemmatimonadota > Gemmatimonadetes > Gemmatimonadales > Gemmatimonadaceae > UBA4720. The sequence continues at coordinate 597 of JBGQIT010000144.1, read as the reverse complement.
TGAAGGCCGTGCCGAAGCGCTACACGCCGAAGCGTCGCCATCACCAGCATGTTGTGATCGACGGCGAGATCGGTTTCCTCGAAGTAGGGCGCCATCTCGAACTGGCAAGGCGCGACTTCGTTGTGGCGAGTGGTAATCGGCACCCCGAGTTTGTACAGCTCGAACTCGGCTTCGGAAATACATCCCTGGATCCGCTCCGGAATGCCGCCGAAGTAGTGGTCTTCGAGCTGCTGACCGCGCGGCGGCGGAGCGCCAATGAGAGTGCGGCCGCCCATCACCAGATCCGGTCGCATTCCAAAATGCGCGCGATCGATGAGAAAATATTCCTGCTCGGGTCCAAGCGTGGTGAAGACGCGCTGTACTCCCCTGTCGCCGAGCAGCTCGAGCAGCTCGATCGACTTATGCGACAGCACATCCGAGCTTCTGAGCAGTGGAGTCATTTCATCGAGCGCTTCACCGTTGTAGCCGATGAAGACCGAGGGAATGCAGAGAGTCCGGGCGCCGGTCGACTCGACGATGAAGACAGGGCTCGCCGGATTCCACGCAGTGTAACCACGTGCTTCCCACGTCGCGCGCAGTCCGCCGGAGGGAAAGCTC
>JBGQIT010000143.1:0-7150 GCA_041498575.1 Gemmatimonadaceae bacterium | reverse complement strand
CCGGCAGACGTCAATCCCGGAGAGGAACCGGTGGGCGACGACGGCAGCCTCGGCAAGGACATCAGCCGGCGCGACGCAGTTCAGCTGCTCGCCGCGCTTCCTATTGCTGCCTTTCTCAGTTGGCCAACAGCGGAGCAGGAGAAGGTAAGGAGCTTCGTTGACGGCGCTCTGCGCGCGACGGCGGAAGGAACCCCCTTCGCGCCCAGGTTCTTTACTCCGGCAGAATTCCGCACCGCGCGCGTGCTCGCCGACATGATCATTCCGCGCGATGAGAGATCCGGAAATGCCAGCGACGCGGGCGTTCCCGAGTTCATGGACTTTATGATGATCGATCGACCAAACGGCCAGAAATGGATGCGACCCGGGCTCGCCTGGATCGATGCGCAGTCGAATACCCGATTCGGCAAGCCCTTCGCCGACGCTACGGAGTCACAGCGCGAAGCAATCCTCAACGACATCGCGTGGCCGGCCCGCGCGAGCGCGTCAGTGGCGGATGGTGTCAGCTTCTTCAATCGGTTCCGGGATCTCACATCATCCGGCTTCTGGTCGAGCCAGGTCGGCGTGAAGGATCTCAAGTACATAGGAAATGCCTTTGCGCCCGACTGGAATGGATGTCCGCCGGCCGCTCTCAAGAAACTCGGCGTGACGTACGCAAAGTTCGACAGGACGAAGCTGCGCCTTACTCCCGATTGACCAACTGACCGCGAACCTTCAGCGACCAAATGAGCTCAGAACGCCTAGGTATCGGTTTCGTTGGAAGCGGCTTCAACGCGCGCTTCCATATTCAGTCTCTGACGTCCGTTCGCGAGATTGATGTCCGCGGAGTATGGAGTCCCAACGAAGAGAATGCGGCTTCTTCGGCGGCCTTGGCGCGGAAGCTCGACGTCGGCGAGGCGCGCCCGTACAAGACAATCCGTGACATGGTCGCAGATCCGGCGATCAACGCGCTCTGGCTTTGCGGTCCCAATCACGCTCGGATCGCGAACATCGAGGAGATCGTCGGCGCGATCAAGAGCGGCGCTGGCACTCTGAGGGGACTCGCTTGCGAGAAGCCGCTGGCGCGCAACCTCGCCGAGGCGAAAAAAGTGGCCGATCTGGCGCGCAGCGTCGGCCTGAACACAGGGTATCTCGAGAACCAGCTGTTCGCTCCCGACATTACCCGCGGCCGCGAGCTGATTTGGGCGCGCGGCGCATCGCTCACTGGCCGTCCCTATCTTGCCCGTGCCGCAGAAGAGCACAGCGGCCCCCACATGCCGTGGTTCTGGCAGGGGTCGCTCCAGGGGGGTGGAGTGCTCAACGACATGATGTGCCATTCCGTCGAAGTGGTGCGGCATCTTCTCACCAAGCCCGGCTCTCCCCGCTCGTCGATCAAACCGGTCCGGATCAGCGCCCACATCGCATCACTCAAGTGGTCGCGGGCCAAATACGCGAAGCAGCTCTCGGAAACGATGGGGAAGGACGTCGATTACACCAAACGCCCGTCCGAAGATTTTGCGCGCGCCACCATCGAGTACGAATCGGAGGATGGAGAACCCCTTGTGGGTGAGGTGACTACGTCCTGGGCCTTTATTGGCGCCGGTCTCAGGCTGTCGGCGGAATTGCTCGGGCCCGAATACTCAATGTCGTGGAATACGCTCGACTCCAGCCTGAAGATGTTTTTTAGCAGGGAAGTGAAGGGAAAATCGGGTGAGGATCTCGTTGAAAAGCAGAACGCGGAGATGGGGTTGATGCCCGTGGTCGCCGAAGAGGCGTCGGTGTATGGGTACAGCGCCGAAAACCGACATATGGCTCGTGCTTTTCTCAGCGGCGAGAAGCCGATGCTCACGTTCGATGACGGCGTCGAGGTTGTGAAGATCCTGATGGCCGCCTATATGAGCGCAGAAATGGGGCGGACTCTCGATCTCCCGCCGGCGGGGTTGGAGTCATTCGTACCGGCGGTAGCAAAGGGGAGCTGGAAGCCCTGATCTAGCCAACGGATGAGCTTGACCCTATGTTTCGGCAGGTTAAGGGGATGGCACGGCCTCTGCTACAGCTGAGGTTGGACGCCGCCTTCGGGGAAAATATGAAACTGGCTCATTTGACATTCGCACTCGCACTCACCATTGGCGCCACTGCCTGCACGGCCGAGCGCGCCCTCTCACCGCAACCGGTGGCGGGACGCTCCGTTGCAACCGCGATCGCGTCCGGTGCGACCCAGGTGCCACTTCTCTACGTCGTCGATGGTGTGCGACTCCAGCGCGATCAGGTGCCATCGCTTACCAGCGACCAGATCGCCAGGGTTAAGGTGCTTAAGGGAAACGCCGCGCTCAGGTTGTACGGTCCCGACGCGTCGTACGGTGTTGTCGTAATCACGACAAAGGCCGCTTTGGGACCTCGCGCGTGAGTCTCCTGTAGCCGACTGGCACCCCAAAGCAATCTCGACAAAAAGGGCATCCATCGGATGCCCTTTTGCGCTTCTGTGCTCCAGCTAGCTGGTCGTTCGAGACTCAGTGCGCTCCGCCCTTGTGCGATGTTTTTCCGCCTGTGCGCATCGGCTCGTGATTCTCGGGCTTGCCGTAGCCACCGCCGCCGGGTTTCTCACCACCACCACGTACCGCGTTGACCGTGGCCCAGGCGCGCCGCTCAGCCTCATCCTTGGGCGTGCCACGTTTCTCGTAGCCTTTCTCTATGTGCTCGGCCTGCCTTTTCTCTTTTTTTGTGTATTTCGATTTGTCCCCGCGTGGCATCGTTTCCTCCTTGGTTGACCCTTCCCACTCAATGCAGATGGTGTACCGACAAGCCACGAATTCCACGAACGAGTGGCAGCCGTCTGCTTCCGGTGGCATTTTCCTTAACTCATGAGTTTACCATTCGAGCGCCCAGCGCCCACGCGCCTGCCTCCAATTCCACGCTCCTTGCGGCGGATCGTACTGTGGATCATCGCCGCTCTCTTCATCGCGCTCACGGTGATTCCGTGGCTGGCGAGCTTTTTCACGGACTGGCTCTGGTTCGGTGAGATCGGTTTTCGGACAGTGTTCGCCACCTCACTGATCTGGCGAATCGCGCTGTTTTTCCTGGGCGGGGCGTTCGCGTTCGCCTACCTCTACGGCAACGTGCGAATCGCCCGGGGGTCCGGTACCGCTTTCCCCGTCCTGTTTGTGAACCGCGGCGATGGCGTGACGGTCGATATCTCGCGCATGTTCACCAAGCTCTTTTTCCCGGCTGCGCTCCTTCTCTCCTTTATAACTGCGATTTCGCTTTCCGCCTGGTGGCTGACGCTTCTCAAGGGAATGAACGGCGTAGCGCTCGGAACGCGGGATCCGCTCTTCAACCGCGACATCTCGTTCTATCTCTTCCGCCTGCCGCTGATCTCGGGAGTGCTGGGCACGCTGACAACGCTCACGCTGCTCTCACTCGTCGCTACGGTCGCGATGTACTGGCTGCGGAACGACATCACGCTGCCCCCACGCCGAGCGTCAGCAAAGCCGCGGGCGGCGAGACATCTCGGCGGACTCCTGGCGCTGTTGTTCGTGCTGCTGGCGATACGCAGCTGGATCGTTGACACGTCGGGCCTCCTGTTCTCCACAACGGGGCCGCTCGTGGGCGCGAGCTACACCGACATCCACATCGCGCTACCCGGCCTCTACATCTGCGCGATCGCGGGCATTGTCGCCGCGGCGTGGGTCATCTTCGGGATCGTCCGCGAGAAACTCGTCTGGTCAGCACTTCTGGCGACCGTTTTCTACGTGGCAGTCAGCGTTCTGGCCCGCGGGATCGTCCCGGCCGCGTTCCAGAAGCTTGTCGTCTCACCCAATGAGCTGACGCGTGAGAGACCTTATCTGACGAAGCACATCGAGGCCACACGCATGGCGTGGGGCCTCGACAAGGTCGAGGGCAGGGATTTGTCGGGTGAAGTGCAGCTCACGATAGCAGACATCAAGCGAAACGCGCCCACCGTCGACAACGTGCGACTGTGGGAGCGCGACCTGCTGATGCAGACCTTCAAGCAGCTCCAGGAGATTCGGACTTATTACGACTTCGTGTCAGTGGACGACGACCGGTACACGATCGATGGCAAATACCGACAGGTTCACATCGCCGCGCGCGAGCTGAATTCCGCGTCGCTGCCGACCCGGACATTCATAAATGAGCGGCTGACTTTCACACACGGAATGGGCGTGACGATGGCGCCCGTGAACCAGGTCACGAGCGAAGGCCTCCCGGTACTCTTCGTCAAGGATTTGCCGCCGGTCTCGACGATCTCTATCAAGCTCACCCGGCCGCAGATCTACTACGGCGAGCTGACCAGCGAGTACGTGTTCGTCGGCACAGGGCAGCAGGAGTTCGACTATCCCGCCGGCGACCAGAACATCTATACGAAGTATACGGGCCGCGGAGGAGTTCAGATCGGATCGTTCATCAGGCGAGTGCTGTACGCGTTCCAGTTCGGCTCGCTCAAGATTCTTCTCTCGGACGACATCAAGGGGAGCGCCAGGGTTCTCTACCGGCGCAACGTCATGGAACGCGCGAGCACGGCGCTGCCGTTTCTCGATTTCGACGGTGACCCGTACCTGATGATCACCGACGCCGGGCAATTGAAGTGGATCCTCGATGCGTACACGACGAGCGACGCTTATCCGTACGCGCAACGCACCGCGAACGGAACGAGCTACATGCGGAACAGCGTGAAGGTCGTGATCGATGCCTACGACGGGACTGTCGACGCCTATATCGCGGATCCGAACGACCCGGTCGTTCAGACGTACGCCAGGATCTTCGGCGGCATTTTCAAGCCGATCACAGCCATGCCCGCCGACATTCGGCGACACGTCCGCTATCCGGGCGATCTGTTCAGGATCCAGACTCAGTTGCACGCGACCTATCACATGACCCAGCCCGAGGCGTTCTACCACCGGGAAGACCAATGGCAGATTCCGAGCGGGCTCGGCAAGGCGACGAATGAGAATCCGTTCATGCGCCACATCATCATGCGCCTGCCCGGAGAGAGGAATCCGGAGTTCATCTTCATGACGCCCTTCACACCACGGGGAAAGGACAATCTGGCGGCGTGGATGGTGGCACGAATGGACGGTGACAATTACGGCAAGCTCTCGGTGTACCGTTTCCCGAAGCAGAGTCTCGTCTACGGACCGAAACAAATCGCGAACCGCATCAATCAGGACACCGACATCTCGAGGCAGCTCACGCTGTGGGACCAGCGCGGCTCCGAGGTAATCAGGGGAGAGCTGCTGGTGATCCCGATCGAGGAATCACTCATCTATGTGCAGCCGATCTACCTTCGCGCGGAGGGCGGCAACATTCCGGAGCTGAAACGTGTGGTGGTTGCTCACGAAAATCGCGTCGTGATGGGCGAGACGCTGGAAGAGGGCCTCAACGCACTGTTCGGCTCCGGCGCTGCGGCGCAAACGAGGACGAACGTCCAGGATTCACTCAGCACCCTCGGCATCGAGCCGTCAGTTGTCGGGAACGGACTCCCTCCCGTTCCGTTGGCCGGCGCGGCGCCTTCAGGCGCGGTCAGCCAGCTGCTTCAGCAGGCGCAGACGCACTACGACCGCGCGATCGCGGCGCAGCGGGCCGGGAACTGGGCAGAGTACGGACGCGAGATCGAACAACTTGGTGCCACCATCCGCGCCCTCAGAGCGGGTAAGAACTAGGGCAACCCCGCCGTGTTTGCGGCCAGGATGAATCTCACGTTGCGCGCTTCAGAAACTCCTGGACTGCTTTGCGGTAGCTTCGCCCCGTCGTGATGCGCTTGCCGTTCCGCAGGATCAGGAGTTGGTCTCCCTGATCGAACGGCTGGGCCTCCCTCACTTGCGCCGTATTGACGATGGTGGAGCGGTGGACGCGCAGGAACCGATTGTGGGGCAGCCGCGCCTCGAGTCTGCTTAGCGGCTCGCGCACGTCGTAAGCGACTTCAGCGAGGTGGATTCTCGCCAGATCGTCGCGTGCCTGGATCCAGAAGATCTCGTCCGGATCGAGGAAGAGGATCTTCCCGTTCACCTTGACGCCGATCCTGTTCTTTGGTGCGTCGAGCTCTCCGACGTACTTGAGCAGCGCGCTCAGCTGCGACGACACGTTTGGCTGGGGTGATTCACGGAGCCGCTTTTTTGCGCGGTCGAGTGTCTGGTGGAAGCGCACGTGATCGACGGGCTTGAGCAGATAGTCGAAGGCGCCGAACTCGAACGCCGAAACCGCGTAATCGTCGAACGCCGTGACGAAGATCACGGGAGGCATCTTGTCGGTGCCGACCTCGGTTATCACATCGAAGCCATCCAGCTCCGGCATTTGCACGTCGAGGAATACCAGATCGGGCTCCTCCGCGCGAATCGCCGCGACCGCCTCCAGTCCGTTCTGGCACTCGCCTACGACTTCGACATCGGGGGTGCGCGCGAGGAGCGAGCAAAGCCGCTGGCGCGCGAGCGTTTCATCATCAACCACGAGAACACGCAAAGATTGCTCGATCATGCCCGCACCGCCGCAGCGAGGTTGCCATCCGTATGAGTGCCGTTCCGCACGGGCGAGGCGTGCCCGAGCCTGAACGGAATCGTGATCTGTACCGCGTAGCCGCCCTCGTCCCGAGGGCCGCTCTCGAATTCGTAGCTCTCGCCGTAAAGGTGATTGAGCCGGGTGATGGTATTCGTCAGTCCGAGGCCGGTTCCGCGGGAACGCTCGCGCGATCTGCGAGCACGCACACCGACGCCGTCGTCGAGAATGGTAATCGAGAGCTTGTCACCCAGGCGCCGCGCGGTGACCTGAACGTAACCCGCGCCCGCGCGGGGGCTGATTCCGTGCCGAATGGCATTCTCTACCAGGGGTTGAAGCAGCAGGCTCGGAACGAGCGCGCCACGAACGCCGTCCTCGATGTTGCAGTTGACGGTGAGACGGTCCTGGAATCGCACCCGCTGGATCGCCACGTAACGGTCGAGAAGTCCGAGCTCGCGCTCGAGCGGCACCTCCTGCTCGCTCGAGGTAGATAGCACGAGACGCAGGAAATCGCTCAGCTCTGACACCATTCGCTCGGCTGCCGGCGGGTCCGTCGCAATCAGCGCCATGGCGCTGTTGAGCGCGTTGAAAAGAAAATGCGGATTGAGCTGCAGTTTTAGCGTATCCAGCTCCGACTGCACGAGTCTGGTCACCACTCGCTGACGCT
>JBGQIT010000142.1:0-7185 GCA_041498575.1 Gemmatimonadaceae bacterium | reverse complement strand
TGGCAATTTCTCGCCGGCTTGCTGCGTTGATCGGTGGAATGGTGGAGCTCGAGAGCGAACTCGGGAAAGGTTCGACGTTTACGCTCTGGCTGCCGGTAGACCCCGACGATCTACCGGTTCCGTCTAAGTAATCCCTTGAACTTGTCCAAAATCTTTGGTTGTTCGGGAGGGATGCGGGCTGCTTCGGCAAAGGCGTTGGCAAATGCCATCACGCTCGGATACCGTGCAGCAGGCGATCGAGACAGCGCGCGCATGACTACAGCGTCAAGTTCCGGCGCGAATTCGAACCCTCCCTCTCCTGCGTCCTTCAACGGGATAGGAGGCATAGTCAGGAGCTGGGTGAACATTTCACGGGGTGCCTTGGCCGTATAAGGCAAACAACGCGTAAGCAGGAAATACGCGATCGTGGCGAGGCTGTACTGGTCGGCCGCGGCCGTTACGATTTCGCCCGATAGTGCTTCGGGGGCGATGTACATCAGCGTGCCGACAAAAAAACCGGCACGGGTCAGACGTTCGTCACTCGAAGCTTGTGTGTCAGTCGCAATCCCGAAATCGAGGAGCTTTACGCGCCTTGTTGTGGGGTCGTACATCACGTTCTCTGGCTTTAGATCGCGATGTACGATGTTAGCGTCATGAGCCGCCTGCACACCGGCTGCTATCTGTGAAACGATGGTTGCGACTTCGTCTGTTGGCAGGGGCGCGTTCTGCTTGGCATAGCGTTCCAGGATCTCGCCTTCGGCCCACTCGATGGCGAGAAAATGGAGGCCGCTATCGGACTCTCCTATCTCGATCGTCTCTACGACATTGGGATGCTTTACCCTGGCACCGTACTTTGCCTCGCGAACAAAACGGGTTACTGCCGTCTTGTCCTGGCGTAGCTTTTCCCGTAGCACTTTGAGGGCTACGGTGCCATGATTCGGATGCTCGGCAAGGTACACAGCGGAGGTGCCGCCTTCACCTACCTCTTTCCTGATTGCATAGCCAGCGACCGAAGCTCCGACCATCTGTTCTCGAGACACGCCGCGAAGCTAATAGAAACCCGCAACACCGGATAGGGTAATAACTGCTCATGCTGATTTCTGCCAAATACTGTTTGGGCTTGCTCTTCCTCGGGACCACTGTCGTCGGTGGCTGCAGCTCCACGCCTTCACGGGTCAACTCCCAGCCTGATCCGAAAGCACTGCCCCCGGCCGGAACTTCAGCTCCTGATGTCAGTGAGCTCTATCGGGAAATCGGCTTGCTGGCAGCTCCCGGTCCCGTCGCATTTGTTGGAAAGATTTCCTCCTTTGCGAGCGCGTTTCCGGATACGACTCTCGTTCTGGTGAGCATCTCGATCCCCAACCGTGCGCTCACGTTCACTAGAGAAGCCGAGCGGTATCGTGCGCCTTATGAGGTAAAGCTCAGCCTCAACCGCGGTGACATCGAAGCGGCAAGCGTCAATGCGATGGAGATAGTTCGCGTTGGATCATTCCGCGAGGTAAACCGCACCGACGAGAGCATAATCTTCCAGCACTATTTTCATGTGCGGCCTGGCACCTATACGATTTCGGCAACGGTACGTGATGTGGGTGGGTCACGAGGTGCAGCCCAGCAGGCTACGGTGGTCGTTCCCGCGCTCGGAGCCGGACGGCTCTCTACCCCGGTCCTCGTCTATGAAGCGACGGGAAGATTGATTCTCGACTCGGCGCCAGGCTTGCTTGCGAGTCCTCGCTCGAGCGCGGTATTTGGTCGCGACAGCACCGTGGCGATTTATGTCGAAGGATACGGTCAGGGAGCTCGCCTGCCCGTCGATTTTGTCGTTCGCAATGACAAGGGTGCGCAGTTGTGGCGCGATTCGGTCACGTTGGCACGTCATGGAGGGCTGTTCAGCGGCGTGGTAAGCGTGCCTATCTCGACAGTGGGTGTTGGCATTGCTCAGGTCTCTTTCACCCGGCGAGACGCACCCGACAGTGTGAAAGCTCCATTGTTTGTGAGCTTTGGCGAGGATATTCCGCTAATGTCGTTCGAAGACATGCTCGGTTATTTGCGATACTTTGCGAATTCCGGCCGTCTCAACGCGCTTCGCAGTGCTCCACCCGAGAAACGCGCAACGGTATGGGCAGAATTTCTCCGTGCAACTGACCCGATACCAGAAACGCCGATTAATGAAGACATGCAGGCGTATTTTGGCAGGATTCAACTGGCGAATAGTCAGTTCAGAATGGATCGAAATCCGGGATGGCTCTCGGACCGCGGGATGGTATTCGTGGCATTGGGCGACCCCGATCAAATCCTCGAGCGTCAGGTGAATCAGACGATCACAACTACCCAGATGGGATCTACAGCGCGGATTCAAATCTGGCAGTATCGCAATTACAACTCGCAGCTGATCTTCTACGAAGAGGCCGGAAAATGGAGACTGACCAGGCCTAGCGAGTCCGAGTTTCTTTCGCTCAACGCCCGCCGACAGCGATAGATACACTTTAGCGAGCGTCGTACAGTCCCCTTTCCAATACACGCTCTCGTGCTCCTGCAAGAACGAGGGCGTTTTATATTGACTTCATGAAAGTTCCAGCCAGCCCGCGACTGTTCCTTGTCGATGGCTATGCCCTCATTTACCGCGCTTTTTTTGCGCTCATTTCCCGGCCGCTCACCACGAGCAAAGGCGAGAATACTTCTGCCAGCTGGGGGATCGCGAATTTTCTCCAGCGCCTCATTACGAAGCACCAACCGGACTATCTCGGCTGGGTGCATGATTCGGGTCTCTCATTCCGGCACGAGCGGTATCCCGCTTACAAAGCGACGCGCGAAAAGCTGACCGAGGAGCTTCAGTCGGATTTCGATCGCGGTATGGAGCGCATCTCTCAAATACTGGACGCCTACCAGATTCCGATTTTGACACTGCCTGGATACGAAGCCGACGATGTAATCGGGACGCTCGTCGCAAGGAGTGTCGCAGCAGGAGTGAATGTGGTAGTGGTATCGGGTGACAAGGATTTTCAGCAGCTGGTAAAGCCTGGAGTCTGGCTGTTGAACCCGGGACGCGGCGGGCCCGCGAATGTCGAGGAGCATTGGGTAGGAGTGGAAAACGCGGATGAGCGACTTGGAGTCGCTCCCGAATTTGTCACCGACTACATGGCCCTGGTTGGTGATTCCTCCGACAATATTCCCGGCGTGCGGGGAATAGGTGACAAGACGGCCGCCGAGTTGGTGAAACAGTACGGACACCTTGAGTCGATCCTGGCTCACGCGGGAGAGATTACCAAGAAGCGTCCTCGGGAAGCACTTCTCGAGCACGCTGAGAATGCCCGGCTCTCGAAGGAATTAGTAACAATTCGTGACGATCTACAAGTCCCGTTCGACCTCGATTCGCTCAGGATAAAGTCGCCCGACTACCAGCGGCTTCGCGATCTGTTTATTGAGCTGGAGTTTCATTCGCTGGCGAAAGACAGCGCTGTCCAGGCGCCGGTTGAGGAGAAGCCGAAGCAGCTGGTCAACTATGTGACCGCTGATACGGCTGAAGCCGTCCGGCGTGCAGTCAGCCGTGCACGAGAGGTAAAGGTGATAGCCCTGGACACTGAAGCGATGGTCGACTCGGACAGTCCGCAAACGGCCGATCCACTCCGCTCATCGATAATCTCAATATCGATTGCCGTCGGCGAGGGAGAGGCGTACTACTTCCCGCTCCGCCACCGACTGTCACGGAGTGGACAGGGAGAGCTCCTCGTGGATGCGGCGGGAGATCGATCTGCGACTGACGCGCCGGAAGACCGTGGTCTCATCCGTGGCGGCGACGAGGTTTTCCCGGAAGCACTGTCGAAAAGAAAGAAAACCAACGGAGATTCGATAAGCATCGCTGCCAGGATCCTGCGACAAACCCGACCGACACACGTTCGTAATCTTCCGGCGTTCGATTCACCGGAGATGAAACCACTCAAAGATCTTCTCGAAGATCCATCGGTGCGAAAGACAGCGCAGAATGCAAAGTTCGATCTGCTCGCTCTTCGCTCTGCGGGTGTACAGCTCGCAGGGTTGGATTTTGACACGATGCTGGCGAGTTATGTGCTTGACCCAGGCCGTCGGTCTCACGGTCTTGATGTCTTGGCGCTCGAGTTTCTCGATCACACCATGACGTCCTACGCGGATCTATGTGGTAAGGGTCGCTCGGCAATCCCGTTCGATGAATGTCCTGTTGAAGCTGCTCGTGACTACTCGTGCGAAGATGCGGACATGACTCTGCGTCTACGAAGGATATTCGAACCTCAACTCGAATCACACGAGCTGACACGCTTGTTGGATGGTGTTGAGATCCCTCTCATCAACGTTCTGGCCGAGATGGAATGGACTGGAATAGCGATTGACCTGCCTTGGTTTTTGTCGCTCAAGAAGCGCTTTCAGGCGGATCGCGAAGTCGTCGAGAAGGAGATCTACGAGACAGCTGGAACGCAGTTCAACATCAACTCGAATCCGCAGCTGCGCGAGATACTGTTCGACAAGTTGAATCTGCCGGTCCTCAAAAGAACCAGCACGGGTCCTTCGACGGACGTCAGTGTTCTCACGGAGCTGGCTGAAGAGGGACACCGGCTGCCGACGCTCCTGATGGAGTATCGAGAACTGTCAAAACTCGAGAATACCTATCTCGATGCCTTGCCGCGTCTCGTAAACCCCAAGACGGGCCGGCTGCATACCTCGTACAATCAGACTGTCGCTTCTACAGGGCGGCTCTCGTCAAGCGATCCAAATCTTCAGAATATCCCAATCCGTCGAGAGCTGGGACGCGATATCCGGCGCGGATTCATTCCGCGCAAAGGCTGGAAACTTTTGGCGGCGGACTATTCGCAGATCGAGCTGCGTCTTCTCGCCCACCTTTCACGGGATCCCGCCTTTGTGGACGCCTTCCAGGCTGGCGGTGACATCCATCGTCAGACAGCCGCATTGATCTTCGATGTTCCATTGGCGGAAGTAACCGGCACAATGCGTAGCCGCGCAAAAACCATCAACTTCGCCACGATCTACGGTCAGGGCCCGCACGCGCTTTCCCTGCAGCTTGGAATCGAACACGCCGAGGCAAAGGAGTTCATCGCTCGTTACTTCGAACGGTTTCAGGGCGTGCGGAACTATCTCGATGCCATGATCGCCTTTGCTCGCGAGAATGGATACGTGCAAACGATCTTTGGACGGCGACGCTATATCCCGGAGCTGCGCGAGCGGAACTTCAACATCCGTGCTTTCGGCGAGAGAACCGCGGCCAATTCACCGATTCAGGGCTCAGCGGCCGATCTCATTAAAATCGCGATGATCAGGATCGATGACACGCTCAGAACCAAAGAGCTACGGAGCAAGATGCTGCTACAGGTTCACGATGAGCTCGTCTTCGAGGTATTGCCGGACGAGATGAATCAGGTTCAGGAACTGGTGAAATTCGAGATGGAGCATGCAGCCGAACTGTCTGTCCCGCTCGTGGTCGATCTCGGGGTCGGAGAGAACTGGCTTGAAACGAAGCTCCCCTGAGCTAGTACCGGCGAGGATGCTGCTCGAACGCCGCCCAATATGCGCCGCTCAATAGTCCCGCGAGATAGAGGCCATCGATCCAGAAGGAATGGACGAGCATGCCGACAACCGCGAGGTGAATGGCGTACGTGAGAAGCACGAACCCGATTCCGAACACTATCGTCAGCATCGCGGGCTGATCGGCGTCGGTACTCTGCTTCACCGCAAAGTTTCTTGCCATTCTCACCGGGAACCGGTGAGTGAAACGGCCCCACGAAGCCGCGAGCGTGATGAGTCCCTCTTTCAGAGAGTTTTTTGTCCGTCTGATGGCGACTCCTTCCACGAGCGGTAGCGCTGGCTCTTCCGAGACGCCGCGCAGGCGTTTGGCAATCTCTTCAGTTAAGGCAACGTGGTCGGTAGTCGGCCACGAATCCATCTCGATCGGTTCCCCGATGCGTGCTCCAACGACCGTACCTGGTACGCCTTTGTCTTCGAATATGAGCCCGATCGGCAGAATCGTAACTCCCTTGATGAAGCGCTCATCCCTTGCTCGCAGCGCGAGTCTTGCCAGGCCGGTCTTGAGCGGCTCGAGACCAACCTCATTGTGGCTCTTGCCTTCTGGAAAAATGAGGACTGCTCGACGTTCCTGGAGGAGATTTAGTATCTCTCGGAAGGCTTCTGTATTGCGCGAACGATCGACTGGAGATCCGTTTGATCTCCACGCCTCGTCGCTTACTCGACGAAGCGGGACGACGCCAAGAATCCTGAACAGCAATGCAATCATCGGGTTTTCTGTCAGTGTGGCCTTGGCGGTCATCGCAATTCTCCGAGGCACGACCCACACTACGATCAGTGAGTCGACAAGTGCGTTCTGATGGTTTGCTGCAATGAGAAGCGGTACCCTGGCCGGAATCCGCTCCCTCCCTGTGATACGGATGTCACGATAGAACCAGTGGAGTGCAATTCCATTGATCCATCTCAGGACGCTGTAGATCATCGCGAGCGGACCGTTCGGGTAAAATTGTCGGGAACGCCGCGCAACATCCAAAGTGCAAGCGTCATCCCAATCGCGACAGTCATCACGCCAGCCCGGTAAGCGAAGCCGATTCCCATTGAAGGCGTAAGTCCATCTACCGCGAATGCCCACACGAATGGACCTACCACTGCCGCGGCTCGCGATGAGAGAACCATGAGGCTGAAGAAACGACCCGCCTCGACATCGGGAACCAGGCTGAGAAGGAGCGGGCGCTCTGCCGTGGCGACGCCTCCGTAAATCAGCCCTATGCACGCGCCCACAATCCAGAAAGCAGTTCGCGACGGGACAACGATCATCGAGATAAGGAGTAGAATCCAACCGGCAAGAACCCACGAAAGGGTTCGTTTGGGCCCGAAGCGATCTACCAGTCGTCCAATGCCATAACTCCCGATGACAGCCGGAACCGTCAGAATCACGAACAGCGTCGCCTCGGAACCCTTCACGAATCCCATCGCGAAAATTGCGTAGAGGGCCATATTCGCGATGATTGTTCCCATGGCGTCCTGATACAGGAACGATGTCAGGATGAACCGCACTGTTCCGGGATACTTTCTCGCCTCGTCCAGCGTGTGCTGGACATCACGGAAAGCCTGGCGCCACGACACACTCTTTTTCCCGCGGATCACGTTGTGATCCCGACAGAAGAGGAATAGCGGCAGCGAGAAGAGAAGAAAGAGCAT
>JBGQIT010000141.1:0-7221 GCA_041498575.1 Gemmatimonadaceae bacterium | reverse complement strand
TAGCGCTCACGGTATGGGCGAGAGTAGGGGCCGAACATCTTTCGCCAGTCGGGCCGGTCGTACAGACGATACGCATAGTTGAACGCATGCCCCGCCTCGTGCCGCAGATAGCGCATCGATTCCTCGGCGTTTTCGAGCGCCGACGAGTAATCCTCCTCGATCCTGGAGAGCCGGGCGTCGGCCAGATAGAATGGAACGCCGATGAGGGGCGTTCCATCCGGACACCCCCACTGGTCGCTCAGATAGACCGGCGGACGGAAATCGAGACCCTTTGCCGCGAGCTCCTCATAAAGCTGGTTGACCAGCTTCTCGAGCAGCGTTCCGCGGATCTCGAGACCAATGTCGGAGATGCGCTGCGACAGGAGCGCGTGACGCTCACCCTCCCAGTTGGGGGCTGACTGTTCCACGAGGAGGAGTCGGGCAAGCTACGTACCGGCTGACACTTTCTTGGCGCTGAGGTTCCTTAAGTTGAAGTTGCTTTTGGATGCAAAAAAGCCCCGCCGAGCTCGCGGGGCAATCGGACCTACCTATAGTATCGGCGACTCTATGCGGCGCGTGTCGCCGAATCCTGAGCGGCGTCGGGAACCGGGCCCCAGATATAAGCAGAGAAAACCGGTGTGGGCTCGGTCTTGTCTCCTCTGGAGATGATGATGCCGATTGGCTCCGATGACGCGACTTCCTTACGATCCTTCTTCATTCTGCTCTCACTTTGATTGAGTGCTACTTGTTGTTCGGCCCTATAGAAAGCACCGGACATGCCAAGCAGTGCGCCGCGCGCAAGTGATTGCCAGTCAACGGCTTCCAACTGAGAGCTAGATTTGAGCGGAACGAAGTGTCGCGAAATGACACGCGACTAGAGGACACCTGTGTCTTTGCGACACGGCCAGTTAGCTCGCGATCTTTCGCGCGATGAAGCTCTTGGAGGAGCTGGAATCGTCTTCGACTGAGATGGACCAGCCCTTGTACTGGCGGCGCAACTCCGCGACGGAGACACCCCGCTGGCCTCGCACGATCGTTCCGACCAGATGAACGCCTCCGTCCCGCGTTGCGCTCTGAAGAAGCTCGAACGCTCGACCGCGCTCCTCGAGGGAAAGCCCGACGAACGCCTCCGGCGTGCAGACGAGGGCGCCGAGCGGCACGTCGGGTGACCAATCGGTGATGTCGGCGACATAACTTTGGATCCGGTCGCCGAGGCCGGCAGCGTGAGCGGCGTTCATCACGCGCTCCAGCGGGATCACTTCCCGGTCGACAGCAGTGACATCGCAGCCGTGCGCGGCGAGATAGAGCGCCGTGCGATCGATCTCTCCACCCGCGACGAGCACTTTCGATTCAGCGGGAGGATGAATCTCGCGGGCGAGCATTCCATCCGCTGGAATCCCCCAATGCTCGGGGCGACGGTACTCCTCGAGGAGCTTGATCCGCTTTTTGCGCCAGGTGTCATACGCCGGAATGCGGAGGCGCTTCCGGATTATGCGATCGACCTCCGCCCAGAGGAGAATCTCGTCCATCGCGAACTGCTCACCGGCGCGCAGGGCGGCGGCCGCTTCGTCGCCAATCTTCAGAATGGCGGAGCGAGACACCGACTCTTTGTAATTCTCGATCTCGTTCTCTACGTAAAGCTGGTACTCGTACTTGAGAGAGCGGGGGCTGTGTTGGGACATGGCGTCGGGCAGGGGACACGTGCTGAGCCAGGTGTTTAAGCTAGATGACCAGGGCCAAGTCGCAAGTGTTGTTTCGCCGAGCTCAACTGTGGACGGAGGCGATCCTCAAGTCATTACTAATCTCCAGAAGTGAGACGTGCGTCGAAAATCCGCTCTGCTTCTAGTCCGTCGATATCAGGCCAACACGGAGCGCGTAGCGAACGAGACTAACCACATCGTGCATCTCCAGGCGCTTCATTACTTCGCCGCGATGACTCTCCACAGTTTTGACGCTCAGCTTCAACCTGGTGGCTATCTCTCGCGTCCGATTTCCGTCAGCCACCATGCGCAGCACCTCGATCTGGCGTGGAGTCAGCTTGTGCAGCGGGCGGCGGATTGCGACCGCATGTGAGATCGAGCCCGGGAGACGACTGAGATTGGTTTTGAGGATTACGTCCTCTGCTCCGGCGCGAACGGACGCAACTGTTTTTTCGTTGTTGAGAGAGCCGCTGACGACGATGAGGGGTGTCGCGGGCCGGAGCTTGCGCAGAAGGCGGAGCGCGGCGCGCGCGTCGAATTGCGCGAGGGAGTGGTCCGAGAGGACTAATTCAGGAGCGAATTCACGAAGGGCGGAAGCGAAAGCTTCCTCGGAGTCGACGCGCTTGGTTACGGGCTCCAGACCCGCGCGGCTCAGCTCGTGCTTTATCAGCTCGGCATCGGCCTCGCTGTTTTCCAACATCAGTACACGCAATGACTTTTCCATAGTGGGAAAACGCCTCGCACAGCTCTCACAACTCCACCGGACGCTTGCGTACCGGAACGGGATTACTGCGCATGGCCACGGCCCCGTTCATTTGAGAAAGACCGTTACTAACCTTGCCTTTATTATACTTTGCTGTACTTTGTTAGGCAACGTCCGAGTCGTTACTGACGGTAGAGGTTCAGCAGCCTGGGACGTCGGGCAGGGAGATTATCACCACCGGAGCGGGGTGCCTATTGGGTAAACCCCTGAGGCCTCAGGAGATAGCCGACCCGAACGAGCTGCTAGATATCGGGCAAGCCGCTGCATTCTTGAACGTCAGCCAGGCTTCGCTGAGGCGATGGACCAACTCCGGCCGCCTCGCCTGCCTCCGTGTGGGACGGCGGCGAGAGCGGAGGTTTCGGCGCCAGGATCTCCTTGGATTCCTCGAGGGTCACACATCGGAGCTGGCAGCGCGCTTCGCGGATGTCGTCGGTGCCAGCCTTGATTCCGTCGGGGACAATGGTGCGAGCAAAGTCGCCGATCTGTCAGAGGGGCCAGTGACGGTTACTCACGGCAGCCATCTCTGTGGGATATACGATACCGATCTCGGCCGTCTCACGCTCGCCGTTCCCTTCCTCCTCGCCGGCCTCAGTGAGGGGAGCGTCTGCTTTCTCGTGGGGTCTATCCGCGCGCGAAACGAGGTTCTCAAGCAGTTGAAAGAAAAGCGCCCGTCTCTTCAGGCCGACATCGACGCCGGGCATCTGATTCACTCGGAGTATCATCTTGGCACGCGGGCGCAAAACAAATACTTTCGCGTGCTCCTCGACGAGAAAGTCGCCGCGGGTGCCCAGTCCTTTCGCATCATCGGTGATCTGTGGGGCATGCGCTCGAAGGCGAGCGCGGAATCGCTGGTCGAGTACGAAGCCGACTACGACCGGCTCATCGCCCGAAATTATCCGGTCGTGACGATATGTATCTATGACGCGCGGAAATTCTCGGGAGTCGAGCTGCTGAATGTTCTCAAGGGACACCGCGACATCTTTCGTTACCCGCTCGAGCGAGCGCTCGCATAAAGTGGTCGATGGAGCGGCAGATTCGCGCGGCCCTGCAATTGTCGGCGCAGTTCGAACCTCCTGGGTGCCTTGATTGAGCGACACCATCGAGCTACTTGATATCAGCGAAGCCGCTCAGTTTCTGAACGTGAGCGAGACATCGCTTCGCCGGTGGACGAATGCCGGCGATGTGCTCGCGTAGTCAGCTGACCACGGATTGAATGCCTGAACTTCCTGAGGTTGAGAAGGCGGCACAGCAGCTAACGCGCGCGGCTCTCGGAAAAATGATCGCCTCGGTAAGGGCGATCCATCCGGCACTCAGGCGCAAGTTGTCACCGGCGAAATCGCGATCCGCGAAGGGGAAGCGGATCGAGCGCATCGAGCGACGCGGGAAGCACCAGCTCCTCCATCTCGACAGCGGCGACACGCTCGTCGTGCATTTCCGGATGAACGGCGATTGGGAGGTCGGTACGACCGCTGACCCTCTCGATCGCTTCGCGCGCGCCGTGATCGAGCTCGTCGATGGCACCCGCATCTCGCTCGTCGATCGGCGCGCTCTTTCCTCGATCACACTCGACAAGAAGGGCGCGTCGTCCCTTCCGAAACTCGGGCGAGAGGCCAGCGATCCGTCGCTCGATGCGGATTATTTGTTGGAAGCGCTCAAGCGAAAGAAGATCGCCATCAAGCCCGCTCTAATGGATCAATCTGTCGTCGCCGGGCTGGGCAACATCTACGCTGCCGAAGCGTTGTGGGAGGCGGAGATGAACCCGCGCAAATCCGCCTCCAGGGTAAGTCGGGCAAAGCTGGAGAAGCTCGTTGATGCGATCAGACTGGTGTTGAGCCCGGAGAAGCAGCTGCCGGGTCGCTACACCGACGAGCGGGGGGCCAGCCGGTTCGCGGTCTACGATCGCGAGGGGCAGATATGTCGGCGCTGTGGTGGAACGATCAAGCGAATCGTTCAGTCCGGACGCTCCACGTACTTCTGCCCCTCGTGCCAGCGCGGCTGACCAACGCCAATATGGATGCTCCCGGCTATAGGCTGCAAAGCCAATGGCTCCTTGCTTCGGTTTTCGTCTAGCCAGTCGCATCGCACACAAGTCTGCCTTAATCCATTACCTCGAGCAGCGCGCCCTTGATGTATCCCGTCTCAGGGATCGATAGCACCTCGGGGTGATCGAGCGGCTGGCCCGTGAGCGCGCGAATCGCGACGCGCCTCCCGCTGTCCGCCGCCGCATCCTGCAGCATCTCCAGAAAGAGCGACCTGGTCAGATGAAAGCTGCAGCTCGCGGTGTACAGCAGGCCGCCGGGAGCCAGCAGACGAATCGCGCGAAGATTGATGTCCTTGTACCCGCGCATCGCCCCCGGAAGCGCGGCGCGGGTCTTCGCGAAAGCCGGGGGATCGAGGACGATCGTGTCGAAGGTGACTCCTTCGCGCTCCTTCTCGCGCAGATAATCGAACGCGTTCGCTTCGACGAACGAGATATTGTCGAGCGAATTGCGCGCAGCGTTCTCGGCGGCTCTAACGAGAGCGGGACCCGAGGAATCGAGCGCCGTCACGTGCGTTGCTCTCTTTGCCAGATGCAGCGCAAACGATCCGTGGTAGCTGAAACAATCAAGTGCTCTGCCTCGCGCCACCGTCCCGACGAAATGTCTGTTTTCTCTCTGGTCGAGGAACGCGCCCGTTTTCTGTCCCGTCCAGGGCGCGGCCAGGAATTTCACGCCGTACTCGTGCACTTCGATTTCGCGGGGGACGTCACCGTGCAGAACTACCGTCTCCCGCGGTAATCCCTCTTTCGCGCGCAGCGGCACGTCGTTGCGTGCCAGGATTCCCGAAGGCTCGACCAGCGAGCGCAGCGACACGAGTATGTCCTCCTTGAACCGCTCGAGCCCGGCACTCATGAACTGCACTACGAGCCACTCATCGTAGCGGTCGCAGACGAGCGACGGACATCCATCGGCCTCGCCGTGCACAAGGCGGATTGCGTTGGTGTGATCCTCGAGCGGTACCCGTCGCGCGATTGCGGACGCGATACGCTCGTCCCACCACGCCTGGTCGATCACCGCATCCGGATCCCGGTCCAGCAGCCGCAGCGAAATCTCCGAGAGCGGACTCCAGAGCGCCCAGCCGAGTGGTTTGCCGCGGCTGTCGTGAACGAGAACCGCGCCGGCATCCATCATCGGCCGCTCCGTCACGTCCGTGCGATAGATCCAGGGATGGCCGCTCATCCACCGCCGTGCTCCCTTAGAATTCACGCGCGCAACTGTCATGCGTCAATGTAACGATGCACTTTCACAGTCTTAGGCGCTAAATGGCCACACGAATACTGAAGCGGGGAGCCATTACCCTTGCAGCCGATAGGCCGGGAGCTCTTATATTGGCGCTCGAAGTGCACTCGGTTTTCAGATCGCGCGAGCCTCGACGAGCATTTGCGGAGCATATTCCCGAATCGCCGTTCCTAATGCCGACGGAAATGCTCCCAGCCTAACAGCTGCAAAGCTCACGGCTCCGTGCTTTGGTTTTGTGCATGTTTAGGACACTGATGCCATCAGACTACGAACCCCGGAACCCGTGCACTTCTTGCGAAAGCATTTAACATGAGGGACATCCTAAAGCTCACGGCTGGCGCGGCCGCAACCGGGCTGATTTACCGCGAGCACAGGATGCGCACCCTGGCCGAGCGGCTGAGTGCGGCCACGTTGGAGACGCTGCTCAACGCGATCGATGCCAACGACGCCGATACCGGCGCCCACGTCCGCCGTGTCGCGATTTATGCGCTCATACTTGGTGAAGCGGCGGGACTGGACGAGCACACCCTGCACAGTGTCGAGCGAGTTGCCCTCTTTCACGACATCGGCAAGCTCCACGGCGCGCTGACGGACATTTTTCACGACCCTCGCAAGCTCACTCCGGAGGAGCGAAGAGCGGTGATGACGCACCCTCAGCGTGGCGCCGAGGTGCTCGCCCCGCTCAGTCCGTTCTATCCCGACCTCCCAAAGGGGGTTCTCGCGCACCACGAACGCTGGGACGGAACCGGCTATCCACGCGGACTCAAAGGAAAGAGAATTCCGCTAACCGCCCGCGTCGTCACGATCGCGGACAGCTTTGATGCGATCACGCACCGCCGCCGCTACAGCCACGCTCGCAGCTTCAAGGAAGCCACCGGCGCGATCGCCGAAGGAAAAGGAACGCAGTTCGACCCCGCGCTGGTCGATCTGTTTCTGAGTCCACCCGTAAGTACGAAGATCGAGAACGCGATGCGCCAGGCGAACATACCGCGGAAGAAGCACGCGAACAGGCGGCACGGAGGGAGTCAGCTCGCGCCCGACATCACTTTCCGATGGCAGCCGCGATCGCTCGGGTCGCGCTCTCAGGATCCTCAGCCTTGAATATCGCGTTGATGACGGCGACTCCCGACGCTCCAGCGACCGTGATCTGAAGCGCGCGGTCGGCGGTGATCCCGCCCACCGCCAGCGTGGGATGCTCCACCAGCGCCGCGAGTCGCTTGAATCCTTCGACGCCAATCGCCGAGCCGGCGTCGCTCTTTGAGTCCGACCCGTACACGGGTCCGATGCCGACGTAATCGGCATCCTTCGCGTTCAGCAGCTCGGCGTCGCTCCCGAGTGATGCTCCGATTATGAAATTCGCCGGCGCAAATCTGCGAATGGCCGCTACGGGAAGGTCCGCTTCGCCCACGTGAACCCCGGCCGCGCCAGCAGCGAGCGCGATGTCGGCGCGGTCGTTGACGATGACCGGCACCGATACTCTGCTCATGATCGATCGCGTTAT
>JBGQIT010000140.1:0-7235 GCA_041498575.1 Gemmatimonadaceae bacterium | reverse complement strand
GCGTCACGTCCTGGTCGACCGCGCGAGAGAACGCAGCACGCTGAAACGTGGTGGGTTGCGGGAGCGGATCACGCTGGACGAGGTGGCGATGAGCGTCGACGCCGAACCCGAAGTACTCTTGCAGCTCAACGACGCACTGGAACGCCTCGCCGCATTCGAACCGCGCCTCGCGCGCGTCGTGGAATGTCGATTCTTTGGCGGACTGACCGAGAAGGAGACCGCGGAAGCGCTCGACCTTACGGTGCGCACGGTTCAACGCGACTGGGTGAAGGCGCGCGTGCTGCTCCGGCGCGCGATGGAATCCTGATCAGCGCCGCCGGGACGGCTGGAGACTTGCCGTGATCCCTGACTCGTCGCCCGGGAACTGGTCGGAGATCGCGTCGCTCATCGATGCGTTGCTCGACGCCGCCCCGGAGCGGAGAGCTGCGCTCATCGAGGAGCTGAGCGCCGGCGACGAGGTTCGCCGATCTGAGCTCGAACGCCTTCTGGCGGAATGCGAGCTCGAATCGCCGCTTTTCAGCCGGCCGGCTGCGGAGCGTTTCGCCGCGCTGTTCGGCGACGACGTGGCTCATTTTCCGGAAGCGTTGGCCGAGCGTTATCGCCTGACGACTCGGCTCGGGCGGGGCGGGATGGCGACGGTGTATCTCGCCCGAGACCTGAAGCACGCGCGCGACGTCGCGGTCAAGGTGATGCATCCGTTCGTAGCATCGGCGTTGGGCGCCGAGCTCTTCCTCCGCGAAATCGAGATCGTCGCGCAGCTGCATCATCCGCATATCGTCCCGCTCTTCGATTCCGGAGAGGCGGACGGCTCGCTGTATTACGTCATGCCGTACGAAGAGGGATCGTCGTTGCGGCGGCGGCTGGCGCAGGATGGTCTGCTTCCGCTCGAAGACGCGGTACTTATCATGCGCGACGTGTGCGATGCGCTGGCGTACGCGCATCAGCACGGCGTCGTCCATCGAGACATCAAGCCGGACAACGTGCTCCTCTCCGGTCGCCACGCGATGGTCACCGATTTTGGCGTGGCCAAGGCAGCGACTGACGCCGCGGGAGTTGCCCGCGTCACGGGTGCGGGAGTCGCGCTGGGAACGCCGTTGTACATGGCTCCCGAGCAGATAAAAGCGGACCCCGGTATCGATCATCGGGCAGACATCTACTCTTTCGGGATACTGGCATACGAGCTGTTGGCGGGACGTCCACCATTCATAGGTGAAGAAAGCCAGCGTTTTTTGGCACATCTGACAGCTGTGCCGGCGCCTCTCACGACGTACCGCTCCGACCTGCCTTCGCCGCTGGTCGAGCTGGTGATGAAAAGCCTGGAGAAAAACCCGGATGACCGCTGGCAGAGCGCTGACGAGATGGTCCAACGGCTCGAAGCGATTGCCAGCGTCATGAGCGGACCGGCCCCAGTACCGGATTCGCGATCGCCGTGGAAGAGACGGGCTGCGTTGGCCGCCAGCGCGATCGCCATCGCCGCACTCGGCATCGTCGCGTGGCGTCGCTCCTCGGAGCCCGGTGTGTCGTGGCGGAATCGCTGGGCCAACGCGCACGTCGAGCGTCTCACCGATTTCCCTGGCTCCGAAGTCGACGCCGCGATTTCGCCAAACGGCCAGCTCGTGGCGTTCCTGGCCGATCGCGACAGCGTGTTCGATGCATTTGTCACCAAAGTAGGCAGCGAGCAGTTCGTGAATCTTACCGGCGGCAAATTTCCGCAACTCTTCAACGAAGATGTGCGCAACATCGGATTCTCCGCCGACGCTGCGCACGTGTGGATCCGGGTGGCGGATATCACATCACCCGCCAGCGTGTCGATCATCCCGACGACCGGTGGTCCAGTGCGACCATTTCTCAAGACAGCCGTTATGGCCGTCTGGTCCCCCGACGGATCCAAAGTCGCGTACCACGAGACCGTGCCGGGTGATCCGATCTATGTCGCCGACGGCGATGGCGGAAATTCGCGACGAGTCTTCAGGGCCGAGCCCGGCGTTCATTGCCACTATTTGGCGTGGTCACCCGACGGTCGTTTTCTCTACTTCTCCCTCGGCCTTCCGCCCGACGAGATGGACATCTGGCGGATCCGTTCGGACGGCAGTGGGCAGCCGGAGCGAATCACCACGCACAATTCGAGAGTGGCGTATCCCGTGCTCATGGATGATCGCACGCTTTTCTATACTGCGACCGCGGACGATGGCACCGGGCCGTGGTTGTACACAATGGATGTGAACGACCGCGTCGCCCATCGTATCAGCAACGCCGTCGAGCACTACATCTCCCTCTCGGCGGCCGCCGAAATCCCGGGACAGACCAGGCGTCTCGCTGCGACTGTATCAAACCCGAGCGTGCAGCTGTGGACCGTGCCAATCACGAGCGGTGTCGCTGCCGAGAGTGCTGCCAGTCGTATCACGCTGCCCACCGCGCGATCCGCGGCGCCACGTTTCGCGCGCGACTCGTCGGTGTTCTATCTCGCTTCGCGTGGAGGAGGGGATGGCCTGTGGCGTCTCTCCAGCGCGAAGGCCAGCGAGCTTTGGAAAACGGATCAGGGAGCTGTGGTGGGTGCCGCTGCCGTTTCTTCGGACGGCACTCGAGTCTGCTTTCCGGCAGGACGGCGAGGGCACTCGACGCTCTACTGCATGAACGCCGATGGAACCGGTGCGCGCGCCGTTGCCGAATCGCTGGATGTAAGGGGCGCGGCCTCCTGGTCTCCTGACGGGAAATGGCTCGCCGTCGCCGCGAGAAAGGGCCGGGGAGTTCGCGTATTCAAGATCCCGATCGCCGGCGGTTCTCCGGTCCGACTGGTGGATTCGGTGTCGTCCAATCCTGTCTGGTCTCCTGACGGGAAGTTCATCCTGTACTCCGGAACCCCGCGGGCGCGAAGCGTCCCGTTAAAAGCAGTCACGCCGGATGGCCAGCCTTACGCCGTGCCCGCGCTCACGGTAGATCGCGTCGGCGACAGTTATCGATTCCTTCCCGGCGGCAAGGAGCTCGTGGTGAAGCTCGGTGGATTTCGACGCCAGGATTTCTGGTTATTCGACCTTGCGTCGGGACGCCGGCGTCAGTTGACGTCGCTACGGCCAGGCGAGTCGCTCCAGCGTTTTGATGTATCGCCGGACGGTAAGAGGATTCTGTTCGAGCGTGCGCGGGAGAATTCTGACATCGTGCTGATCGAGCTGCCTCGACGGTAGCGAATCTCTCCTACTCGTCAGAAAAGCGGGACTGCCAGACCTTTATCGACGCCTTGTAACCTTCGGGCATCCTTAAGGCATCGACGTCAGCGAGCGGGAACCATCGCAGCTCTTTGTGCTCATCGCTCAGAACGGCTTCGCCTCGGGACGACTCCAGGCAACCGTACGCAAGAATGAGAACGTCTACGCCCGGGACGATCGTGTAGATCCAGGAGTTCAGGATGCTTTCCGGTACGATCTCGAGTCGCAGCTCTTCCGCCATCTCCCGTGTGAGGCACTGCTCGGGAGACTCAGACAGCTCGAGCTTGCCGCCCGGCAGCTCCCATTCGTCGCGCTCGTTGCGGAGGAGAATTACTTTGCCACCGCGGATGACGACCCCCTTTACGGATATGGGAAACCGGTAGGCGTCGTTATCGCGTGGAGGGTTGATCATGTGCTAAGACAGGCGTGTAATCGCAAACGGTGGCCGACTCCGCATCCGGGCTGTCTCCCTAAGACTCTGGGCGGCAAGATAAAGGCTGTCACGGCAAGCGTCAGGTGCGACGTTCGTTAGGTGCCGTCCGCCACGTCTAGCGCGTTACCCGCGAGGGCGCCATAGTCACCCGACGGCGATTTCAATTCCATCCGACGCTCCGCATGCCTGTGACGAAGACGGCTACAAGTAGCCCGCGCTGGCGCATCCGGCTCCTGTTTATCGTGCTGGTGCCGTGTCTTTTTTTTCAGCTGAAGCTGCGTAGAGACACCGAGCCGTACCCTGCGATTTTGCTTCCCGGCGGGGAAGGCCTCCTGAAAGGCGACGGGAGTTATACCGGGTTCGAGACAGAGACCCTCGCCGAAGATTCCGGCGGCAGAAAGTACCCGTTTTCCGTAGCGACGGTCTTGGACGCCGTTCCGACCGACTATCACCCGTATGTGCTGAAAGCAGGATTCGGTATCAACGGAGATCGCATCGTGCGACATCTCCCCATCCCGTTCACTGGGCGCAAACTGCAGCTTGGGCGTCCGAGAACTCAGTCGCAGATCGACGCAACGCGTGCTTATCTGCGGCTCAAGCTGCGCCAAACCCTCGGAATCGATGCGGTTCGCATTCACGTTCTCAGATACGGAGTCACCACGTACTACAGCGAAGTTCCGGTTCGCGAGCAAAGGCACTTGGAGGCCGACACCCCCGTTGAGCTCGTCGGCGGGGGAAGATGATGCAGCTGGGCGACCGGCTGGATCGTTGGATTCACGGATTTCTCCCAGTCACGCCCGAAGGACTGGCCCTGAGCCGCATCTTTTTCGCCGGCTACTTCCTCGTCACAGGCATTCCCACGTTTTCGTGGGTGAGCAGGAACCCGCCGGGCTTCTTTGATCCGCCTCAGCTCAGCCTCGCAAACCTGTTCGCGACTTTCCCCCCCATGGGCGTCATGCGAACACTGGATCTCCTCATCTGCGTCCTCCTGATCTTTTTGCTCGTCGGGCTCGAGACCCGGGCATCGTCCATCCTGCTAACAGTGGCGTGGATTCTTGGCAACTCGTTTCGTTTCTCGTTTGGCAAGATCGATCACTCCATCCTCGCCGTGGTAACACCGGCTGTCATGGCTTTCTCGGGCTGGGGTGACACGTATTCGATCGATGCCAAAATTCGAAAGGCCGCGCCTCGCGTGAATGCCTGGCCGCTCACGTTGCTGGCGCTGCTCGTTGCATTCGGGTTTTTCAGCGGTGGCATTCCCAAATTGCTTTCGTGGGTGGACTTCGATCTGACCACGCACGGCGTGCGCAATTGGTTGGTCAACGGATGGTATGGACTTCACCGCAGGAGGTTGCTGGCGCCGTTTGCCATGAGCGTCAACAACCCCTATGTCTGGGAGATATTCGATCTCACGGCCGTGGTGTTCGAAACCACATTTCTCTTTTCCCTCGCTCGGCGCGGGCTGTTTCGAACGTATCTGTTCATCGCCATCATGTTCCATCTCGTCAACGTATTGATGCTCAACATCGCATTCCTTACGCTGATTCCCGTTTATGTCGTACTGGCCCCGTGGGAGCGGATAGTGCCTCGCCTGCCGCGAGGAATTCTGCGAGTGGCTGACCGCGTGGCGTCGCTCAAGGGATTGATTGTGCTCCTTGTTCTATTTCTACCGCTCTATGTGCTCGCAGACCGCGTTTCAGTGGACACGGCTGCCAACGCTTTTTCGCACTTGGGCATCGCGTTCGAGTTCCTGGGGTCCGACTTCAGCTGGTTCCTCTCGGCCACGCTCTTTCCGATTGCGGCGGTGATCGCGTTGATCCTTGCTGGCTTGCCGGTGCCACTCCCAGGTCGATCGGACCCGATTCCAGGCACAGGCGGGAAGCGCGTTGTTTTCTTCGACGGCGTGTGCAACCTGTGCAATGGCTACGTCGACTTTCTGATTCAGCGAGACCGCGCGCGTGGGTTGATGTTCGCGTCGCTGCAATCCGAGGCTGGGCAGGTGGTCACCCGAGCAGTTCCAGCTGCGGCGGTTCCCGACACTTACTACAGCGTCTTTCTGCTCGATACGGACGGGCAGATCTATCAACGGTCAGACGCGATCTTGAAAACTTTGGTGTCGCTGGGCGGCATGTACCGGATGCTTGGGGTCTTGTGGTTGGTCCCCCGGCTCCTGCGCGACATCGTCTACCGAGCTGTTTCCCGTTGGCGGTACCGCATCTTCGGTACGCGCCAGTCGTGCCGACTTCCCACGCAGGAGGAGCGCGCGATGTTTGTCCCTGACCCCCTCCCGACTTGACTAAAGCTCTCTCACCGTGGGAATCGTCTCGGTGCAGATGGACCGATTCGAGCTGTGGCCATGGCCGCTCGGTGAGACGGCTGATTGAGATTTTTTGCCGTCAAAGAGAGCGTCCCATATAGCGCGTCCCCGGGACCGGATTATGGCGGTAAGGTGGCACCTCCTCGAATCCAAGTGCGAGGTACATCGCCTGTGCCCGCGTCATGGACGGAAGCGTATCCAGGAAGATGCGCCGATAGCCGATCGACCGCGCTTCATCGAGCACGCGCGCGACTAGCAAACGCCCGAGTCCGGTGCCTCGTTGTTCCGGTTGAACGTAGAGGCGTTTCATCTCACAACTCTCGGAAGTGATCTCCTGGAGGGCAACGCACCCGCGCGGGACACCGTCGACCGCCGCCAAAAGAAGGCGACCGCTCGGCGGAGCATAAGCGCCCGGCAAGCCAGCAACTTCTTCGGTGAAACCCTGGAAGCAGAGGTCTACGTCGAGGGAAGCTTGATATTCGCGGAAGAGCGCGCGCACTTGCTCGATCTGCTCGGTCGTGTGGGCTTGTTTGACTTCGACCATCGCAACTTGAGGCATACCGAAAAGTGCTTGCCCTTTGCGACTTTCGTCAGGCCGCGGACGCCGGAAGATCGACGCGTCCGATCTGCGCGTCGATGAGGGGATGCAATGACTCGATCACAGCATGAAGCTGTTCGGGAGAAAACGGTTTGGTGAGATAGCCATCGGCGCCGGCATCGAGAAAACGCTTGCGGTCCTCAGCCATTGCGTGCGCGGTGAAGGCGACAATCGGAATGTGCCGTCTGGTGCCGGCCTCCGAGCGGCGGATCTCCGCCGTTGCTTCCATGCCGTCCATCTCCGGCATCTGTACGTCCATGAGAATGAGATCAAACTCATTGAGCGCCAACGCATCCAGCGCCCTTCGGCCAGTGACGACGTGTGTGACGTGGTGGCCAACCTTCCTCAAAAGCACAGATGCGAGCAAGGCGTTTACCGCGTTGTCCTCGGCCAGCAGGACACGCAGATGCCTGAAGCCTTCGGGCTGAGCGAGCGCGGGGATCTGTAGCACGGGCAACGCATCCAGCGGTGCGAGCTGGAACGGGATCGTCACGTGGAAGGTACTGCCGATGCCAGGCCGGCTCTCTACCCAGATGCGACCGCCCATCAGTCGCGTCAGCTGCGATGCGATGGAGAGACCGAGGCCGGTACCGCCAAACTTGCGCGTCGTAGAGGCGTCAGCCTGCGCGAAAGAGTCGAAGATCGCTGCCTGACTCTCTGCCGAAATGCCAATGCCCGTGTCCG
>JBGQIT010000139.1:0-7243 GCA_041498575.1 Gemmatimonadaceae bacterium | reverse complement strand
GGGAGCGAAACAAGGCTCGCGCTGAACCTTTCATGCTGTCCTTCGCGCCGGCCGCGCGTTCCAGCAGGTCAGGCCGGCCGACGTCTCCGACAAAGACGAAATCGCCCGTGAGGGCGCCAACAGGTTCCTGGCCGCGCGCCAGATCAGACACGAAAAACGTCAGGTGCTCCGGCGTGTGGCCGGGCGTGTGAGCAGCGCGCACGCGAATCTGCCCGACATGGATCTGCGAGCCATCCCGCAAGACCTCCGCGACCTTGAGTGCAGCGTCCGTATAACCCCACTCCCTGCCACCTTCTCCCGAGAGATGGAGGGTGGCGCCGGCAGCTTTGGCCAGCGCGTGCGCCCCGGAAACGAAATCGGCGTGAATGTGGGTCTCGGTCACGTGGGCGATTCGCACGCGATCGGCTCCCGCCGCGCGAGTGTATTGCGCCACGTCAGAGTTGGGGTCGACGACGATGGCTTCGCGCGTCTTCTCGCACGCGATCATGTAACTCGCCTGCGCCAGGTTGTCGTCGTAAAATCGTCTGAAAAGCATGGACCGTTCGAAGCCGGCGGTGGAGCGTTGCTGGATGGACGGACAGTAGTTAGCGTCCTAGTGACGAACTCGTTGACTCACCGCGCAATATACCACCAACGTGAATCCCCAACGGAGCCGTGCCACGACTGAGCTGACTCGCGAAGAGCTCGTGCGCTACAACCGCCAAATCCTCCTTCCCCAAGTGGGAGAGGACGGGCAGCGCACGCTCAAGGAATCGCGCGTGCTTCTGGTCGGCACCGGCGGACTGGGCTCACCCGTGGCGCTCTACCTCACAGCGGCGGGCGTCGGCACTATCGGCCTCGTTGATTTCGATGCCGTCGATCTCTCGAACCTTCACCGCCAGATCCTCCACGGGTCGGCGGCTGTGGGGAGCTCGAAAACAGATTCCGCGCGCGCCCGGCTCCGCGACATCAATCCGAACGTCCGGATAGAGGTCTACGAAACCCGTTTCGCGCCCGGGAACGCTCTCGAAATCGCGCGCGGCTACGATCTGATCGTCGACGGTACCGACAACTTTCCCACACGCTATCTCGTCAACGATACGGCGGTTCTCCTCGGGATCCCGAACGTGTACGGCAGCGTGTACCGCTTTGAGGGGCAGGCATCAGTGTTCGGCGCCCGGGACGGCCCGTGTTACCGATGCCTCTTTCGGGAGCCGCCGCCGCCCCACCTGGTTCCGAGCTGCGCGGAGGCTGGGGTACTCGGAGTAGTGCCCGGACTCGTTGGAACGATCCAGGCCACCGAAGCGATCAAGCAGCTGCTCGGATTGGGCGATACTCTGGTCGGCAAGCTGCTCACGATCGATGCGATGAAGATGGCATTCCGCACGATCGAGATTCGCCGCGATCCGGAGTGTCCGGCGTGTGGTACGCGAACGATCACGGAGCTGATCGACTACGACGCGTTCTGCGGTGGATTTACGACCGGCGAACCGGCCGGAAGCTCCGTCCGGGAAATCCAGCCGTCGCAGCTGGCGGAGCGTCTCGAGGGTGGAGAAAGTCTCGAGATCATCGACGTGCGGGAGCCGTACGAATGGGAGATCGGCCATATCCCGGGCGCGCGTCTCGTCCCCCTCGACCGGATCGCCGCGGAGATTCCGCGACTGGACAAGAGACGGGAGACGATTCTCTACTGCAAGGTCGGCGTGCGGAGCATGTACGCGGCGCGGCAACTCGCGGATGCCGGAGTCTCCGAAGTCCGCAATCTGGCGGGCGGGATTCTGCGCTGGATCGACGACGTCGATCCCACGATGACGAGGTATTAGTTGATCCCACCGGATCCGATAGAGCGGTTTCGCAGCGTCTACGCGCTCGCCGAGAAGATCGACCGCTCAGTCATCCCCGAACCGAACGCAATGTCCCTGGGCACGATCGGGAGTCGCGATCAGCCTTCGGTAAGAATCGTCCTGCTCAAGGCGTTCGACGAGCGCGGATTTGTTTTCTACACGAGCTTCGATGGGAAAAAAGGGCGACAGCTTATCGCGCACCCCAGAGCCGCGCTCTGTTTCTATTGGGCGCCGCTCTCCATCCAGGTTCGAATCGAAGGGAGAGTTACGAAAGTTTCGGACGAGGAGGCGGATGCCTATTTCGCCACTCGTGAACGACGCAGCCAGATCGGAGCATGGGCGTCGCGGCAGAGCGAGCCTTTGGAAACGCCGACGGCTCTCGACGAACGTGTTGCCAAATATGAGAAGGAATTCGAGGGCAAAGCTGTTCCGCGGCCCGAGTACTGGTCGGGATTCCGCGTCTGGCCGGAGAGGATCGAGTTCTGGAAGGGGAAGCCCAATCGTCTGCACGAGAGACATCTCTACACGAGAGATGGGGAAGGCTGGCTGATCGAGACACTCTATCCGTGACACTCAGCCGGTACCAATGGAGCGCGACATACCATAAAATGTTGAGATGACGAGCACCCGCATTTCCACACCTTCGAAAAACGCAGCGCCTTCGCCGCCACCGCCGCCCGCCGAGCCGTGGACAATCGCCTCCGCGCGCGCCCTCTACAACATCGAGGGTTGGGGAATCGGCTTCTTCGACATCAACGAAGCCGGCCACGTCGTCGTCCGCCCCGACCGGGCGAAGGACGACCGTGAGCTCGATCTCTTCGATCTGGCGAATGATCTCGAGGAGCAAGGAGTCGGTCTGCCGCTGCTGCTTCGTTTCTCCGACATCCTGCGATCGAGGATCGAGTCCCTGAATGAGAAATTCTTACGCGCGCGCGAGGAATACGGGTACGACGGCGGGTACACGACGGTCTATCCGATCAAAGTGAACCAGCAGCGGCACGTTGTAGAAGAGATCGTCGAATTTGGCAAGATCGCGGGGGTGGGGTTGGAGTGCGGCAGCAAGCCGGAGCTCCAGGCTGTGCTCGGTCTCGCCGAGCACACGGACCACCTCATCGTGTGCAACGGGTACAAGGACGAGGAGTTCATGCGGCTGGCTCTCATGGGGCAGAAGCTCGGACACCAGGTCTTCATCGTGCTCGAGCAGCTGAGCGAGGTGGACGTGCTGCTCAAGGTGGCCGACGAGCTTGGCGTGAACCCGACCGCGGGTGTGCGTATCAAGCTGTACTCGGAAGGCTCGGGCAGGTGGGCGAAGAGCGGCGGCGAGAAATCCAAGTTCGGACTCAGCACCGCGCAGCTCGTCAGGCTCGTGGACAAGCTCAAGAGCATCGGCCGGCTCGACATCCTGAAGCTCATTCACTTTCACCTCGGCTCGCAGATCACGGACATCCGGTACATCAAGGCCGGTCTCCAGGAGATTACCCGCTACTACGCTGAGATGCGCGGTCTGGGCGTCGACATCACGCACGTCGATGTCGGGGGCGGACTGGGCGTCGACTACGATGGTTCGAGCTCGACTTCGCAGGCGAGCGTGAACTACACGCTGCAGGAATACGCGGACGATGTCATCTATACGATCTCCGAAGCATGCCGCCAGCACGAGCTGCCGATGCCGCACATCATCAGTGAATCAGGACGCGCGCTGACGGCGCACCATGCGCTGCTCCTGCTCAGGGTGATCGACGTCGAGTCGCAGGCGGACAACGCCGTGCCAGAGCTCACCGAGGATCACCATGGTCTTCTCCACGAGATGGCCGCGGACTATGCCTCGGTTTCCAAGCGTGTATCGAAGAAGCGTGTGCGGGAGGTTTTCCACGACGCGACGTTCGACAAGGAACGCGCTCAGGAGTTGTTCAACAGCGGAGTGCTGACGCTGCGCGATCGCGCCATCACCGAGCAGATCTACCTGTCGACGATCGCGGCGGTCGCCCGGATCGCGCGGCACGACCGGGACGAGTACTCGGACATCATCGACGATGTCGAAGCGACGATGGTCGATCGCTACTTCTGCAACTTCTCACTCTTTCAGTCGCTGCCGGATAGCTGGGCGATCGACCAGATCTTTCCGATCATGCCGATCCACCGGCTGAACGAGGAGCCGACGCGACGCGGGACGATTCAGGACGTGACGTGCGATTCGGACGGGAAGATCGAAACCTTCATCGGTGATCGGACCCCACACAAGAGTCTGGAGCTGCACCCCTTCAACGACGGCGATCCGTACATCATCGGTATTTTCCTGACGGGCGCCTATCAGGAGATTCTCGGCGATCTCCACAATTTGTTCGGCGACACGAACGCGGTGCACATTCGGCTGTCGGAGTCGAAGGGTTACGAGGTCACGGACCTCGTGCACGGCGACACCGTGACCGAGGTGCTCGATTACGTGCAGTTCCGCGCGTCCGATCTGCTGGCGACTTTCCGGCGCAAGGTGGCGAACGCGACCGGCATCGAGCGGCAGGAGGCGAACATGTTCATAGCTGACTATGTAGCGGGGCTCGAGGGGTACACTTATCTGGAGGGAGAGGCGGCCCGGTAGAACGAACTGCAACTGAATAGGCGAGAGGTCCCAGTAGTAGAGATGCGAGTTTGTTAGTTCACTACGCCCCGACTTATCTCGATGGATATAGGGCACAAGCAACTGCCTGTGCCCTGAACGCCACAGAGGCAAGTCCGGGCGTCGTGAACTAAACGACTCGCAACTTACCTACGGGGACCTCTCGCCTATTCAGTTGCAGTTGCCGGTTCACGCCGCAGCGAAGCGTTTCTCGACTTCCTTCCAGTTCACGACGTTCCACCACGCGTTGATGTAATCCGGTCTCCGATTCTGGTACTTGAGATAGTAGGCGTGCTCCCACACATCGAGACCCATTATCGCCTTCTGGCCTTCCATCAACGGATTGTCCTGATTCGGCGTGCTGGTGATCGAAAGTTTCCCACCGGTGTTGATCAGCCACGCCCAGCCTGATCCGAATCGTCCGACACCCGCGGCGCTGAACTGCTCTCGAAACTTCGCGAAATCCCCGAACGCGCTCTTGATCGCGCTGCCGAGATTTCCACTGGGCTCCCCGCCAGCCTTGGGCGCCATGATCTGCCAGAACATCGAGTGATTCCAGTGACCGCCCCCGTTGTTCCGGATCGCGGTGCGAACGGCTTCGGGGAGCTTGCTGGCGTTGCGCATCAGGTCGTCGAGTGATTTGCTCCCCAGCTCCGGCGCTTTCTCGATGGCGGCGTTGAGATTGTTCACGTAGGTCTGATGATGTTTCCCGTGATGGATCTCCATTGTCTTCGCATCTATATGCGGCTCGAGCGCGGGGAAGTCGTAAGGAAGCGGCGGAAGTGTAAATGGCATTGTCTTTCTCCTGTTTGATCTTCGCTCAGCGGACGCTGAGCGACATGCAGCCATGCTTCGTGCTACATCTCAGAGCGCGCCGGCCTTGATGTGGCCGAGGTGTCGCGCCCTTTCGCACGCTTTCCCCGGTACCAGCTGATGATCCCCGGCAGAATCGAGATGAAGACGACGACGACGACGACGATTTCGATGTGCTGGTCGATTCCCGGAATATAGCTGCCAAGAAAATAGCCAATCCCCACCATACTCCAGATCCAAAAAACGGCGCCAATAATGTTGAAGGTGATGAATGTTCTGAATTTCATTCCTCCGACGCCCGCAACCACGGGCGCAAACGTCCGGATGATTGGCATGAATTGGGCTAGCACGATTGTTTTGCGTCCGTATTTCTCGTAGAACTCGTGAGCGCGAATAGCATGCTTCTTGTTGAAGAAGAGGCTGTTTTCCCTATTGAAGATCCGGGGGCCTGTGGTGCGACCGATGAAATACCCGACCGAGTTGCCGCAAATCGCTGCCACCGTTAGCACCGGCGCGAGGGTGTATACGTTGAGGTATCCCCTCGCGGCGAGGAGCCCGGCCGTTACCAGAAGGGAATCGCCGGGTAGGAAGACCCCCACAAGCAGCCCGGTCTCGGAAAAAATGATTGCGGTGAGCCCGAAGAGACCGGCCCACTGCACGAGCTCCGGAAGGTTGTTGAGTCGGTGGAACAGGTCGATGATTGCCTGCATCTGGCCGCTTTAGAGAGGTAGAATGGAAGAGAGACGTTCAAGTTCACCGCCGCCGCGGCCCAAAGCAACTACCGGCGAATTGCTGCTGGCGTTCCCGGAAAAACGCCCGCGAGGGTTCCGGCGCCCGCCCGGAAGAGCTGAACGTGCGTTCAATGTGGTCTCGATTCTGGTCCTGATTCTCTTCGCGATGGGCTGGTCGTGGTCAATCGCGCGCGCGCGCGCAGCCGGAGACAGCGGTCCGGTGACACCCGCGAGCGCCAACATCGCGACCGCGCTTACCGATAGAGAGGCCCCATCAGTCGCCTACCTCACGGATGCGGCGCTCACCGCACTCGCGGCGCCCGCGCGCGGCGAAAGCGGAAAGCTTCGCGTCCGGATTCAGCCGGGAGGAACGCCGATCACACCGATTCTGGGCGACACACTTCCGCCCGGAGCCGTCACGACCTTTTCGTACGGCTCGGCGGCCGAGTCCACGTCCAAGTTCGTCGCCCCACGGCGCCCTGGCGTCTGGAGATTGGCGCTCAGGGTCGGAAATGCCATCAAACCGCTTGCCGATTTCAGCGTGATCACCCTGCGTCCGGCGACGGAAAAAAAAGGGGGTCGGCTCGGGCTCTATTACATCGGAAAGTGGCCGGCCGCCAGAAAGGGCCGACCCGGCGTGAGCTACGATCCGCCCAACGGATTCATCGAAGTCACGCAGCAGAACGAGAACACCCAGCTGTCCGACCACTTCAAGCTCCGGGATTTTCTGCCGCACGATCAGCCGAACGTCTGGCCGAAATACATCGTGGTCGACATCAAGATGATCGACAAGGACGAGCTCGTTCTGGAGGACCTGAAGGAGCACGGGATCAACCCGAATGGTGTCCGCGTCCTGAGCGGATTCAGAACCCCGCAATACAACGCCGGGGGCGGCGACCCAAGAGGACGCGCCGCCCTGAGCCGCCATATGTACGGCGACGCCAATGACATCTTCATCGATAACGACGGAGATGGGCAGATGGACGACCTGAATCATGACGGGCGCGTGAATATTGCAGATGCCAAGGTTATCCAGGATGCCGTCAACCGCGTCGAGCGGGCACACCCTTCGCTGATAGGAGGGTGCGGGATATATTCTGGCACGTCAGCGCACGGGCCGTTCACCCATATAGACACGCGAGGCTACCCCGCTCGCTGGATCGGAACAGGAGACAGTTAATGGACAAGACATCTACGGCCAGCCCCGCGAATCCAGCGGAGGATCACAGGCACTCACCAGCCAACCCGAAGCGTGACCCGGC
>JBGQIT010000138.1:0-7247 GCA_041498575.1 Gemmatimonadaceae bacterium | reverse complement strand
CGGTGGCGGGCGCCCGATGGCGGGCGGATTGATAGAACGGAGGCTCGGGCATGAGCAGCACAGTCAAACCGCTCGAGACCAGATTGGATCCCCGCCTCTCCGGAAGAGTCGTCAAGCGGATCGCGTTCGACGAGACCGCGATTGCGAAGCGAGTCACCGAGCTCGGCAGAGAGATCACCGCCGCCTATCCGGACGGCGATCTTTTGGTGCTGGGCTTGCTCAAGGGAAGCTTCATTTTTCTGAGTGACCTCGTTCGGCAGATCACTCGTCCGCTTCAGGTAGATTTTCTCGTTGCGGCAAGTTACGGAGATGGGATGGTCTCGAGCGGTACGGTCAATCTTGTTTACGATCCGGAAACGGAGCTGGAAGGTAAAGACATCCTTTTAGTCGAAGACATCATCGATTCCGGCCGCACATTGAATCGTCTGATGTCTATACTTAAGGGGAGGAAGCCGAGATCACTGGAGATCTGCGCGCTTCTCCACAAGCGGATTGCAGAGGGACTGAAGTACGAAGCGAAGTTCGTTGGTTTCGATGCGCCGAATGAATTTCTGGTTGGTTATGGGTTGGATCACGCGGAGAACTTCCGCCATTTGCCGTACATAGCGAGCTTGCAGTAATGCCTATACAAATGCCTAATAAGAATCCCAAGAAGCCGACGAACTGGAGCAAGGTCTCGAAGCAGCTCTCGTTCTGGGTTTTCGTCATATTGGTGCCGGTCGCGATCATCCAGTTCTCGGGGAAGGGAGCTGACGCGGCGCCTGAAATCTCCTATTCGCAGTACGACCAGCAGCTTCAGAAGAACAACGTCGACAAGGTCACCATTCAGGCTGGCCGGCTGTTGACGGGTGAGTTCAAGGAGAAAGTTCCGGTCAAGGGACGGCTGGTGCAGAAGTTCAGATCGCTGCTGCCAACCGAGAACTCGAGCGACGAAGTCGCGCGACTCCGGGACCACGGCGTGCAGATTCAGGCCGAAGATGCTCGTCCGTCGTTCACGACGATCCTGATCAGCCTGTTCCCGTACCTTCTCATCTTCGGAATCTGGTTCTTCCTGTTCCGTTCGATGCAGGCCGGCGGAGCAAAGGCGTTCAGTTTCGGAAAGTCCAAGGCGAAGCTGCTCACCGGCGACACGCCCAAGGTGACGTTTGATGACGTCGCCGGCGCTGATGAGGCGAAGGTCGAGCTCCAGGAGATCATCGAGTTCCTGAAGGACCCGCAGAAGTTCACCAAGCTCGGCGGACGTTTGCCAAAGGGTGCGCTGCTGGTCGGTCCACCGGGAACCGGTAAAACGCTGCTCGCTCGCGCCGTTGCAGGTGAAGCTGGCCGTCCCTTCTTCTCGATGTCGGGCTCCGATTTCGTGGAGATGTTCGTGGGCGTCGGTGCCAGCCGCGTGCGCGATCTGTTCGAGCAGGGCAAAGCCCACGCTCCGTGCATCATCTTCATCGACGAGATCGACGCCGTCGGACGCCATCGCGGCGCCGGACTGGGCGGTGGTCACGACGAGAGAGAGCAGACCCTCAATCAGCTGCTGGTCGAGATGGATGGCTTCGAGTCGAACGAAGGCGTGATCCTGATCGCCGCGACGAACCGGCCTGACGTTCTCGATCCCGCGCTCATGCGGCCCGGCCGCTTCGATCGACAGATCGTAGTCGATCTGCCGGATCTGCGCGGGCGTGAGGGAATTCTTCGTGTGCACATCCGCAACAAGCCGATGGCGGAAGATGTGGATGTCACAACGCTGGCCCGCGGAACTCCGGGAATGGCGGGAGCGGATCTCGCGAACCTGGTGAATGAAGGAGCTTTGCTCGCTGCCCGGCGGAACCACGAGAAGGTCTACATGGCCGACCTCGAGGACGCGAAGGACAAGGTGATGATGGGCGCCGAGCGGAAGTCGATGGTCATGAAGGACGAAGAGCGGAAGCTCACCGCCTACCATGAGGGTGGCCACGCCATCTGCGCGGTCAAGGTGAAGGGCAACGACCCGCTCCACAAAGTCACGATCGTTCCGCGCGGGCGCACGCTCGGTGTGGCGTGGACACTGCCGGAAGACGACCGCGTATCGGTCACTAGAGAGCAGCTCGAGGCGAATCTCGTCAAGGCGTATGGTGGTCGTGTGGCCGAAGAGCTGGTATTCGGGCGCGATCGCGTGACGACCGGTGCCGCGAGCGACATCCAGCAGGCGACGGGCCTGGCGCGTCGCTACGTCTCGCAGTGGGGACTGTCCGACGAGATCGGTCCCATCCTCGTCGGCGACAATGAGCAGGAGCTATTCCTCGGTCGCGAGATTCAAACGCGCCGCGAGGTTTCAGAGCGCACCGCGCAGCTTGTCGACTCCGAAGTGTCGCGTGTGATCAAGGAAGCCTATGCACGGGCGACGGCAGTACTCGTCGAGAACATGGAGCTGCTGCACACCGTAGCCGCGGCGCTGCTTGACCGCGAAACACTGACGGGCGACGACGTAGCCGCGCTCGCGCGCGGGGAGACGCTGCCGCCGCGTCCGGTGAGCCCGCCGTCTTCGGCGCCAGCGCTCGCGACTCCGGTCATGCATCCGAAGCCGTCGAAGCCGCCTCTCTTCGGAGGACCGGAGGTAGCCCCCGCGTGACCTTCGCCTGGCCGTCGAAGTCACAGCGGCCAACTGTCTTCGGAATTCTGAACGTTACCCCCGACAGCTTCAGCGACGGGGGTAACTTTTTTTCCACCGAGGAGGCGATCGCGCAGGCAGGTCGAATGATCTCCGAGGGGGCCGACGCGATCGACGTCGGCGGAGAATCGACGCGCCCGGGTGCGAAACCGGTCTCGGCGCGCGAAGAGCTGAAGCGCGTGCTTCCCGTGATTCGCGGGATACGCTCGCGCTGGAGCGACATTTCGATCTCGATCGACACCGTCAAAGCCGAGGTTGCGCGGGCGGCGCTGGCAGAAGGTGCCTCGATCGTCAATGACGTGTCCGGGATGTCGCTCGATCCCGAGATGCCGCGGGTCTGTGCGGAAGCGGGTTGCAGTGTCGTGTTGATGCATTCCCGTGGAACGGTGGCCGACATGGCGAGCTACGATAACGCCGTTTATGGAAACGACCCGGTCGGAGAGATAGTTGCCGAGCTCGAGGAGAGCGTTCAGACCGCGCAGCGGGGCGGGATTCACCCCGGGCGCATCGCGCTGGATCCCGGGATCGGATTCTCGAAACGGACGGGGCATTCTCTCGCCGTACTGGTCGAGCTGCCGCGAATCGTGGCGCTCGGGTATCCCGTGTTCGTTGGCGCGTCACGGAAGCGCGTGATCGCCGAGCTCATTCGCTACACCGGCGGGGTAGGAACCTCAGCGGGAGGAACGACGCTCGCACCGGAATTGATCTCGAACGACGACCGCGACATGACCACGGTTGGAGTCAACGTCGTCGCGTTTTTTGCCGGCGCGCGAATTTTTCGGGTTCATCGAGTCCGCCCAAACCGCCTTGCGCTCGATGCCGCGTGGGCTCTGACTCCCGAGGCGTCAGAGCTCCTCGCGGAGTGATCAGGACCGCGTTCCCGGGGGCTTATCATCGAGATAGATGGTGCGACGTCCGAACCACCAAACGAGCAGCCAGGTAGATACGATCTGAACGAGGATCAACGTCGGCAAAACCGCGGGGTGCTCGATGATCGGAGTCAGCGAGCCCGGTCGCGGAAACATCAGGGGAATGTTGATCAGGTTGAAGATGACGATGCCGATGAGGAGTCCTCTCGAGCCGCCGAAAATCTTCCAGCAGCCGATACAGAACCCCAGCTCTACGATGAAATCGAGCAGGGGATATCCCTGAAGATTCAATCCGAGCCGGGGTCCTAATGCCATGGGGAGAAGGGCGATGTTGGGCTCGTGGTGGATGATGTCGAGCACGATGTGCGAGAAGATTCCCAACGCGATTGCGATGCCCACGTTCGAGCGATGCACGGACTTGCCCATCAGCAGCGCGAGCGCGGCGAGCAGAGCGCCCGTGAATACCGAGTGAGAGTAGGGAGGAAGTCCAGGTGAATGGCGTCGGGAGTCACGCGCGCGTGCTCGATGCCGAGGTACGTGAAAGCGACCCAAAGCAGCTCGACGAGCTGCACCGATATGAGAAGTGGCCATAGCCCGACTCTGGAATACTTCCTCTTGAGAACCAGCGCTGCTGAGGCGTGAGTGATTGCGTACGTAACGCCTCCTGACGGGCGTCGGAAACGATTGAATCGGAGATGTCAACCGCCCGATGGACGGGCAACTCACGAGCCGCTGAATTAATTTCTAGGTCGTTACTCTTCACCGAGGCGCTCCCGATAAGACGATTTCCTTCGCCGGGTTGGACGACCGCCGTAATCCTACTGTTCGTCTACATGCTCACCCTCGCCCCTGGCGTCACGCTTTGGGATTCGGGCGAGTTTCTAGCGGCCATCCATTCATTCGGGATTCCGCACCCACCGGGCACTCCCCTTTACATCCTGATCGGCAAAATCTGGAGCATGCTGTTCGCTTCGGTGTTCGGGTTTGCGCGCTCGATCAATCTCCTCTCCGCCGTCTGTACCGCCTTTGGATGCGGCATTCTTACAAGCATGTTCGCCAAGTGGACCGGTGACGGCTTCGCCGCGACAGCCGCCGGCCTCACCGCCGGACTCATGTCGACCGTCTGGCTTAGCGCGACCGAGACGGAGGTATACGCGGTCGCCCTTCTCTTCGGCTGCATGACTCTTTGGGCCGCGGATCGCGCGGGAGAAGACTGCGATGCGCGGTGGGCACTCCTCGCCGCATATCTGTCCGGATTGGGGTGGTCACTGCACCTGATGGCCTTGCTCGTGGTTCCCAGCGCGATCCTGCTCGTCTTCACCACGGACGACGGTTATTTCGCGGTTCCTGTGGGACGGCGCTACGCCGATGGCCGGCGGGAAGCGCACTCCTTCGCGAAGCTCCTACGTGCCGCAGTTGTCGTGACGGTTCTCGGAATGACGTGCGTCCTGTTCCTTCTGATTCGGGCGCGACACGATCCTGCCATCAACCAGGGCAATCCATCGACGTTGGGCTCGCTCGTGGATGTAATCCTTCGCCGGCAGTACGACGTCCCCCACCTCTGGCCGCGTCAGGCCCCGTTTTACCTGCAGCTCGGGAACGTCTTCGAATATGCCGACTGGCAGTTTGCGAAAGGACTCGCTTCCAATGCGCCGCCGAACCTTTGGAGAACAGGCGTCACGATCCTTTATGCCCTCGTTGGTCTCTACGGCTTTTTCGGGCATCGCAGTGCCGACCGACGTAGCTGGCGCGCCATGGCGTTGCTCTTTCTGGTCTCCTCGCTTGGTGTCGTGATTTACCTCAACCTCAAAGCGGGACCATCGTTCGGAGCGGGGATTCTTCCGGCGAATGCGCTGCACGAAGCCCGAGAACGAGACTACTTCTTCTTCTGGGCGTTCATCTGCTGGGGCCTCTGGGCGGGATTCGGGGCGATTCATCTTTCGCGCCGTCTAAAGGCACCGCTCAATCTCGTGGCGATGGTGTTGCCGTTTGCGCCCGGGGTTCTCAATTGGACCGCGGTCGATCGCAGAACCGACGAGGTCGAGGTGCGCGCGCGGCTGATCGAGGCCGACATGCTGGAAAAGGTGCCACCGTCGGGCGTCCTGTTGGCATTGGGAGACAACGACACCTACCCGCTCTGGTATCTCCAGCAGGTTGAGGGCACGCGCAAGGATGTCACTATCGTCACGCTGCCACTGCTCGGCGCGGAGTGGTACCGGGCGGAGCTCGCGCGACGTTACAAGCTTCTCGATTCGGCGACCGTGCAGAACTGGGCCGGGCGCGACAGCACCGTCGCATTTCTAACCAGGCGATCGTACGAGCAGGGTCGCCCGGTTATTCGGTCTCCATTTTTCTCGTCTGATTCAACAGCGACGAAGAGATGAGACCGTGATCGGCAGCCACCCTTCTTACTGGATGGAAAGCGTGTAGTCGCCCGTCGCACCTGCGGTCTTTGACGCTGCCGCTATGATGTAAAAGCCCGTGGTCGCCGGAATGAATGCGACCTCTGCGTTCTGGGTGGTGCCGTTGACGTTGTCGTTGAATACGAGAGCCGACGTGCCACCGTTGGCGCGAATCTCGAGATATGAATCCAGGACGCTCGAGGTCATACCAACGGTGATGGCCTGTCCCTTGGTTAGGAAGATGACGTATTCGTCGGACAGGAATCCGCCGGTGGAGCAGTCCGTGGTCTGAAGACTCTGCGCCGTGGTGATCCCCTTCAGCACGAACACGTCCTCGCAGTTGGTCACTTGTGCCGTCGACGGGACCGAAGTCAGGGAATAGTTGCCGGTCGCGTTGGCGTCGAAGGAGAAGGCGGCGATAAGGTAGGATCCGACCGGCGCGATCACCTTGATCCTGGAGTCGCTGGTTCCGAAATCGTCATTGATGCCTATCAGCACATTCGCGGAACTGAGAAACGCGAGATAGGTGTCAAACGCCGTTGATGTCTGATTGAAGATGTAGGTGCCGCTCGTCGGAATGGTGACGGTGTAGAAGTCGACGAAGCTGCCGCTGGAGAACTGGCAATCCGTCGGTGAAAGTTGACTATTGCTGGTCGAGCCCGGCGCGTGTGTTTCTGTCCCGCAGGCCGTGAATTTTATTTCCGGAAGGCTTCCGGTCGTTGCCGAGAGAGTGTTCGCTCCGGCGTCGGTGCCGAGTGTCCAGCTTCCCACCGTCGCGAAGCCAGACGCACCAGACGTCGCGCTTCCACCAGTCACCGTGCCACCGCCGCTGGTGACAGTGAATGTCACGGGGGCGCCCGCCAATGGATTGCCGCTCGCATCGCTGACGAGAACCGACGGAAGCTCCGTCACCTGCGTACCCGGTGGGCCAGTCAGGGACGTCGCGGAATGCGCGGTGAGAGTAGTCGCCACCTTGCCAGGACCGGAAGCGTCACCGCCGCCGCAAGAGATCTGGAGCAGCAGCAGTCCCACTGGAGCCAGCGAGGAGACAATAGTTCTCAGCAGCTTCATGGTTGCCAATATCAGCGAGGGGGAGGGCGCGTGCAAGAACGGAGCAAGGCAAAGGCCAAGGAAATGACCGAGAGTTGCATGCTTCGCCCTTCACCGTGTGAGGGAAGCGTTTCGCCGTCCGAGTCAACGCTTCGGGGCTGAGACCGCCGGAATTATGAACCGCGGGATGTACTGTTGTTGCGGAACGAGCCCAGCTGCATCCTGATAGTTCGCGCAGTAGATCGTCACGACCATGTCGAGTTTCGGAATGACCATTACGATCTG
>JBGQIT010000137.1:0-7278 GCA_041498575.1 Gemmatimonadaceae bacterium | reverse complement strand
TGCTGACCTCAGCGTTCAATCGATGCCCGATCCAACGAGCACGCACATCAGTCAGTCCATGCACTCCTGGTACGTGCGCGGCGGCGTGACGCACTTCGTCAAGCACCGCCGGCTCGACTCCATCCAGCATTCGGGAGAAAACCGTTTTCACCGACTGCCAGACTATTCCCAGGATCGCAACGGTGATAGCGAGGCCAACTATCGGGTCGGCTTTGGGATAACCCAGGTATACGCCGATCGCACCCGCCAGTACGGCGAGACTCGTCCATCCGTCGGTCCGCGCGTGGTATCCGTCGGCTACAAGCGCCGCGCTCCCAATTTCCTTCCCCACACGAATTCGGAATACTGCGACGAGCTCGTTCCCGAGGAATCCGATGAGCGACGCCACGGCGATTGCACCGAGATGGCTGACTGGCTGTGGATGCAATAACCGCTGAATTGCCTGA
This sequence comes from Gemmatimonadaceae bacterium, assembly GCA_041498575.1. Taxonomy (GTDB): domain Bacteria; phylum Gemmatimonadota; class Gemmatimonadetes; order Gemmatimonadales; family Gemmatimonadaceae; genus UBA4720. The sequence continues at coordinate 6,832 of JBGQIT010000137.1, read as the reverse complement.
TAGAAGGCGACGGCGGCACTACCAAATATCGTGAGGACTACCGCAAGCCCGGCAAGATCCTCGACCCGGCCGAAGCCATAGGTAAAGCGACGTGTTGGGGTTCTCTTGGCGAAGAGAAACGCAATGCCCAGCGGAATCGCGGTAGACGCGTCACCAAAGTTGTGGATCGTGTCGGCTAGAAGAGCAATGCTGTTTGAGAGGACGACAATGACAAGCTGGAATAAGGCGGTGACGAACAGGCCCACGAAGCTCCATTTGACTGCCCACAGCCCGCGATCGCTTGATGATATCGAAGCGTCGACGAAGCCGTGAGTGTGCCCATGCCCTTCGTGACCATGCCCGTGGTCGCGGTGCTGCTCTTGGCGCTCCTCAGTATGAGGCGCGTGCTTACGATGGCCATGCCCGTAAGCCTCGTGGCCCTTCCCGCCATGTTCGTCGGTCATTGACTAGTACCTCCAAAACCTGCCGCCGTGAGGCGCGCCTTCTTCCGTACCATAAGTGAATCTCGTATAGAAGCCATGTGAGAGTGACGTCGAACCCAGCCAACAGCCATTTCTCGGCAACGGGTGCTGCTGATGACAGAATGTCGGGAGCGCGTCCAATTGTCGCGGTCATTGCATGGTCAGCAGCTCCGTGAAAGAAAACCCCGGCCCCAAAGAGCGCGATTTTTGACAACGCCGATAGCGCCCACGTACGCACAATCATTGATGTCGATCTCCCATCGCTAACTGTTTCCTAATTGCAACGAGGTCATGAGCTTCGTTTGTCTTGATTCTGTCCGCGAGTCGGTCAACCTCTGTGCGCTTGGTTTTCAGCAAGTAGAAGTCTGCGATGCGGGCTCCGTCCTCTTCGGCTTTCATCACCGCGTCAAGGAAGATCCGACGGTAGTCCGACCCAGATCGCCTCAGTACGCCAGCCGTCAGTTTTGTCTGCGAGGAAGGTGACGAGATAAAGGCGTCCTTATAGGTCTTTCTGAGAACGCTCGTCATCGCGTCTAGCTCGTGACCGTGACGTTCTTCCAGCTGCCTGATCACGGGATCGAGATCGGGACGGGTGTTGGCCTCCAGCGCCGCGTCGGCGAGAACTATGACATTCTTGTGATGATTGCTCATCGCACGCAGGAAATCGTGGTCCGGATCCCCCGTCAAAGCAGGCGTGGGAGTCGATTGATTCGTATCAATGGCTGCCGGTAAACGGCCCTGCAGGCGCTGATTCGCCATATAAAGGTCAAACGGCGTGGGCTCCCCGGGTTCCCTTTTTTTCTCCTGTGAACATGCCAAAACCAGAGAAAAAGCGCATACGCTGAAGGCCGTCTGCGCCAGATGTCGAGTGTTCATACCGCCGCCTCATCCGCTTGCGCGCAGGGCTCATCTGCGTCGCCCCGCTCTACCTGAATAGTAGAATGAACTATTCCAAAATGCTCGTGCAGTTCGGTCCGCGCGCACGCCAAGGTTGTGTCATCGAGGCCTGCCGGTGCGACGAGATGAGCCGTCAAACAGGTCTCGGTTGTGCTCATTGCCCAAATGTGCAAATCATGAACGGCGCTTACGCCGTCTATGGATGCTAGCATGGACTCAACCGCATTGGCATCCACGTTCTCGGGAACGGCATCCATCGCGAGGTTGATCGACTCCCGGAACAGACTCCAAGTGGCCACTGCGATCACCAACCCGATTGCGATGCTTGCGATGGGATCCAGCCACAACCATCCGGTGGCGCGAATTGCGAAGCCAGTGAGAACAACTCCGAGCGCGATGAGCGCGTCGCTGGCCATATGTGCAAACGCACCGCGGATATTGATGTCGCTTTTTCTGCCGGAAGCGAACATAGCTGCAGTGACCCCGTTGATCGGACTTCTACCGCCGCAACCCCAGGTTCGCAGAATCTGCTCGCGCAAGAAGAGATTCGAGCGAACTAGATGTCTGCGAGCGCGCCGGCCACGCAAGTAAGACTGTGGCCACGAATGAGGCGAGCACAGTTAGCATGAGACGAGACAAGTCGGCTCGTCGCTTCCGATTCAGGTAAAGCATAGTCCGGTTGTGAAAGAGTCCACGGGACAGCGCGACGGTCCGATTGGAGTGCGCTAATCCCCCGACGCACCCGTTTTGGATGAGTCGGAACTACAACTGCCAGGTTGTGTGGTGGACTACGCCCGAGGAGGCGGGAGCTCGGGAGGCGTTGTTAACGGACAGAGGGGTCAGCGAGACTCCGACTGCGATGCGCTCTGGAACGGCGCTGATATGCCCTAATGCAGTGGTGCCCGACGTGAGCGCGGCCGGCGCGCAGGGCACCATTGACTGACACCCATCGGGTGCCCACGGGAACCTGCATGGAGCAGTCGGCGCTGAAGCCGAAGCGGGCAAAGTTGCCGCACTCGCGAGCGCCATCGCGCCGGAATTCGCTGCCGAGCGCGTCATTCCCATCTTGCCCGTTGTATCTGGGCTGGCTGAATCGACGCACGCGAAGCCGCTCGTGACCAGTACAAAGGCCACGAGGAACACGCCCGAGATGAGACCCGTGATACGGGACAGTCTTCGCATCACGTTAACCATATGGTGTGTCGCCAAACTTCGAAAGGAGGCAGTGAGACGAAGGATGTCAGCGTGGCCCGGCCTGTGACCAGCGGTTGTTGGTCGAGTCGGCGTCCATCCAAATCCCGCCGTTGAGCACGAGTGATTGAAGCGATTTACGGGTTGAGATCGCGACCGTCGCTCTCCGCTGATCGGCGGCCCAGATCGCCGGCGTCTCGTGAATCACTTCGCTAGTGCCATCTCCGTAGCGCGCCTCGAAATCCACCGGCGCCGGTATCCCGCCGATGTTGTTCACGACGACCGTGTATCCATTCCCTGTCTTCTCGACACCGCCGACTGCGAGGTCGATGTAGTTGTTGCTGAAGTACCAGCTATTCCAGAACCAGTTCAGGTTTTGACCCGTCACATAGTTGACGGTGTTGAAGAAGTCCCAGGGAATCGGGTGCTTGCCATGCCACCGATCCATGAAGGCGTGCAGCGCTTTCCCGAACGCGGCATCGCCCAGCAGATCCTTGAGCGCGAGGTAGCCGAGCGCAGGTTTGCCGTACGCGTTGTCTCCGTACGCGTTGGCGCTCAGACCGTCGGCCGGTGTGATGATGGGCAGATCCTCGAGCGGCGAAGGATTCGTCGCCCAGTTGTTCACGCGGAACTGCTCGAAGGCACCGTTGGCTCTGTCTTTCCCAAGATCGACCGAGCCGATGAGGTATTCGAAGGTCGTCGCCCAGCCCTCGTCCATCATCGCGTACCGGGTCTCGTTGATTCCCATGTAGAACGGGAACCAGCTGTGCGCGATCTCGTGTTCCACCACGAAGCGCGAGAAGATCGTGTCGGGATAGCTCTCGTCGTTGACCATCATCGGGTACTCCATGCCGGCCTGACCCTGGACGACGGTTGTCTTCTCATACGGGTACGGAACGCCCGGCCAGTTGTGCGAGAGCCAGTCGAGCGCGTGCCGGCCGAACTGTACCATATGATGGAAATCAGCAGCCGTATCGTTGTACGCCGACTGCACACTCACGCGGCGGTGGGTGGAGTCGTCGACGACGACGCTGGCCGCGTCCCACACGTAATGGTCGCTGAGATTGAAGATCATGTCCGGAATGTTGGCCGCTCTGAATCGCCAGGTATTCGTCGGGGACTGCGCGGTCACACGCTTCGCTGCCATCTCGGCCTTCGATGCGACGATGATGGTCTGATCCGCGCTGAATGATTGCTGGTACCGCTGGAGATAAGTCGGCTGCAGGACGTCCGCGGCGTTCAGCAGTGTGCCGGTGCCCCACACGACGTAGTTGGCTGGCACCGTGATCGAGACATCATAATCGTTGAAGTCGCTATAGAACTCCTGCACGTCGGTGAAGTCCATCGTGTCCCAGCCGTTGTAATCGTCGAACACGGCGACGCGCGGATAGAAGTAGGCGAGGAAGAAGGTCGTGGAATCGAGCATCCCTTCGCGGCCGCTCCTCTTCGACATGTCGAAATGCCATTTGAACGAGAGATGCACGGAATCGTGCGGCGGAAGGGGCGCCGGCAATCTGAGCCGCTGCCAGGTGAAACAATCCTCACCACACGGGAAAGGGGTGGCCTGTCCGTTCACGGCGAGGGAATCGATGTGCACGCCGGACGTGAGGTAATCCTCGGGCGCGCCACCGCCACGAGGTGCGCCGGGTTTATGGATGTTGAGGAAGAGCTTGATCACCGGATTGCGGAGCGTATCCGGACTGTTGTTGAAATACGTGATCTGCTCGCTACCGCGAACGGTTCTGTTCGGGGGCAGAGCCGTCATCGCGATGTTGTAGCGTCCGCGATTCTGCCAGTAGTTCGGGCCGGGCCTGCCGTCGGGAGATCTCGTTCCCTTCGCATAGGCCTGTTTGACCGCGCGCGGCATGTACAGCGCACTTGACGCCGGCTGTGGAGATGGTGAGGTCGTTGGAGACGGAACACAGCCCGCAACGAGAAGTCCGACGGCGAGAAGGAAGGCAGTGCGCATAGAGGGCATGGTAGAAGAGAGGGTTGGAGCACTAATATAGGGATAGGCTCTATTGGACAGTGGAATGCAACAAAACGTGCGCGTGACTCGCTTTGTTTCTCTGTTTCTTCTTTCCGCGCTATGTGTCTGCTCGGGCGAGAAATCAAACTCGCAGAGCGTCAACCAGCTCAGCGAAGCGGGGGATACAGGCTTTCTGGACTTACGTCGGCCCGCGCAGGTATCACAATCCGCGGCGACTGGCTGCGATGCTTCCCTGTGGAATCACGTATACAGTCCCAAGCGACTGCAGCAGCTTGCTCCCTGCATAAGCGTTACTGGAATAATTGACGAATCCAACGCTGACGAAGACGGCGATCAGCATTTTCTGCTCAAGCTGGATCCGGGCCAGGACAAGCTGCTGAACAAGCGGAATCAAAAGAAAAAGAGCGGGGACCTCGTGCTGGAGGTAGTGTGTGCCAACCCCACTACGATGAAGAAACCGAAATCGGCCTGCGCGGGCTACACGAATCACATACGCCTGCCAGCGGTGGGCGAGCACGTGAAGGCAACCGGTACTTACGTCATCGACTCCCACAACGGATGGGCGGAGATCCATCCCGTGTCGACGTTCAGCAAGTAATCCCGCGTCGGGAAAATTGCGTCCAGCCGATTTTCATTTCCGCGACTTCGCCTTCAGCTCCTCGAACCAGTTTTCGACGACAATGATGTTGTCGGGCGAACCGCTCCCGAGCGGCCGAACCATCAGGAACCGGCGGTCGTCCGGGGCCACGGCATACTGCTGGGTAAATGGGCGGGATGTGTATCCCGCAGCCGGAAAGAGTGCTGTCGAGCGCCCGACTGAGAAGGTCGGATCAGTATCGACTTCGACTGCCACGAGGTTGCCGGACACGTCGCGATAGAACAGCTCCGTACCGCGATGCGACCAGAGCGGCTCCGTGCCGCCACCGGTCGAAATGGCCCACTTCCCTGCACTCGTGTTCGGAAACGGCACTACATAGATCTCGTTCTTCCCGCTCTCGTTGGAGCAGTAGGCCAGCCATCGCCCATCGAATGAAAGCGCCGGCGATGTCTCCGTGAATGCGGTCGCGACGAGCGGTGTCGGCGCGGTATCGGTTCCCGGCCGTATCGCCAGAATATCACCCGCACCAGGCGCCCCGACGTCCGTCTGGAAGACCAACCACTTCCCATCGCGTGACCATCTCGCATTGAACACGTTCCCCTTCCGGCGAAGCTGCACTACACCGGGAGCACCACCGTCAGCTCTCTGGGTCCATAGATAGACGGACCCATTCACTTGTCTCGACGAGAACGTCACGGATCTACCATCCGGTGACCATGCCGGACCAAAGTTTTCTTTTCCGTCACCGGCCAATCTTATGCTCGGTCCGCGATCGAGCCATTTGATCCAGATTCTAATTTTTTCCGTGTTGGCGCTCCTCGTTACTGCAACCCTCTTCCCGTCCGGTGAAAGGGCGAGGTAACCGATGAAGTCGCCGGACCAATCAGGATCGACCGTGTCTACTTTGCCATCGCGCGTCACCCACACGAGCTCTTGCCTTCCCTGTTCAGCGCCGGTCGAGTACACCAGCGTGCCCGTCGCTGAAATCGCGAGGTCCGCCGAGCCAAAAAAGCCCGCCTGTATTCCCTCGGTGAGGGTGATCGGCTCACCAGTGACCTTCATCGAATTCTGATCGAATGGCACCACCTTCAACGTCTTGTCAGCGGTGACATAGACGACATGGCCAGACGATGCGTAGCGCGCGTAAATGGCGTCTTCAATGATCACGCGATGTTTTCCCGATGGGACCTCGGCCACGGCGATCGCGTGCGATTTACTGCCTTTTACACCATTTCTTCCGCTGAACGTGACGGTGTACAGCACGCCTTTCCCATTGGGAAGCGCGTCCGGCCACGTGTTGAGCACTTCCCCTTTGGCGGTGTCGAGGACGGTAAACCATTGCGGCTTCGACCCGGCCTTTGCCCTGACTCGAAGCAACGGGTCGTCCCCAATGCCTCCAACGTAAATGAAATCGTCGGGCCCCCATGACGCGCCCGCTTCTCCGTTCAGCGTGTCACTCACAGTGATCACTGGGCCGCCATCGATCGACGCGATTCGAACTAGTTTGTCCACAAGAAAGCCCACGTGCTTACCGTCGGGCGAGAAAAATGGAGTGCCCACTCCTTCTGTGCCGGGTATCGCGATCGCATGCAGCTGGTCCCATGATCGAATCAGGAGCTGAGACCTGGGGCCGCCGATGTACGCGAGCCGCGAACCATCGGGCGAGAGTGCCATGCGTCCCCTCCAGGACGGGGC
>JBGQIT010000136.1:0-7279 GCA_041498575.1 Gemmatimonadaceae bacterium | reverse complement strand
GAGTGGTGCCTCGCGGTGGGAGTGGACGAATTCACGATCGACTGCATCGGGTCCGATGCTCGCGAGGAAGCGATCGCATGGTGGCCGTTCGAAGAAGTCGTCCAGCCATTTTCGCGCGGCGAAAAGACCCGTGAGCGCATGAGCGGTCGCACCGCGGACGAGTTGACGCGAAGCACCAGGCTCTGGGAGCTGAACGCGGTGACGATCGGAGCGTTGAAGAACGCATTGCCTGGTGGCCTTCTCGCCTACGACCCTACTGGACGCGGGTGGTTCGAGGACCCGATCTTTTACCGTGAAGGAAACCTTGTGCTGGGCGTTCTCTCCCACGAGGCCTTCGCCGTTCTTCGAATATCAGTTCTCGAGTCTGCGCGATTCTCGGCGGCTGGTTTCCGCAGTCACGATGCATTGCCGCGGGTTGGCTGATTGCCAGGCTGTTGCTAGCTCGTTCGCTGGGGACTTTGCCTGAATGGGCAACGTCACGTAACGCTTGCAAACCAATGGAGAGCCTGTGATGCGAAGACGACAGAAGCTGCGGTATTCGACCCGTGTCCTCGTCGTTGCCGGGACAATTCTTGGCGCCGCGTGTCAGGTTCCGGCGCCTGCGCCTCCACCAAGGCCGATCCCGGTCGTACCACGGCTCGTTCCCATCCCAGCGTCGATGGTCCCAGGCGCGGGAGGACCCTTCAATATCGTCCGCACGACCGGCGTCTTCGTCGACGCCAGCAGCCCCGAAGTACGCGCCATCGGGGAGATGCTGGCGGCCCAGATTCGTCGTCCAACTGGCTTCCCCGTCGCCGTCTCGCCGATCGGCACGCCCTCGGTTGGCGCGATCATTCTGCGCCTCGTCTCGGACCGTCCCGCTCTTGGAGACGAAGGCTACGAGCTGAGCGTGACGAGTGACTCGGTCCGGCTCGTCGCCAACCGTCCGGCCGGCTTGTTCCGCGGCACTCAGACTATTCGGCAGCTGCTCCCGGCCGACATTGAATCGGACATGGGGCTCGAGCGTTACGACTGGCCTATTCCAGCTACGACGATCGTCGATCGCCCGCGCTTTGCCTATCGCGGCGCGATGCTCGACGTGGCCCGCCACTTCTTCACCGTGAAGGAAGTCGAGCAGTACATCGACGTCCTCGCGCTGTACAAGCTGAACATGTTCCATATCCATTTGTCAGATGATCAGGGCTGGCGGATCGTCATCAATTCGCGCCCGAAGTTGGCCGCGATCGGATCTCTGACACAGGTCGGCGGCGGGCCCGGCGGTTTCTACACACAGCAGGAGTACCAGGACATCGTGCGCTACGCACAGGCCCGCTACATCACGGTCGTCCCGGAAATCGATATGCCCGGACACATGAACGCCGGGCTCACCGCTTACCCGGAATTGGCGTGCAGCACCCGACCGTCGGCGCTTTATAGCGGAACCGATGTCGGCTGGAGCACGCTCTGCGTCGACAAGGAAGAGACCTACGCGTTCGTTGACGATGTCGTCCGCGAGATCAGTGCAATAACGCCGGGTCCCTATTTTCACATGGGCGGCGACGAGGTGCAGACGCTCACTGTCCCGCAATACGTCAAGTTTGTCGAGCGCGTCCAGACGATCGTCAGCAAGTACGGTAAGACGATGATCGGCTGGGAGGAGATCACGAAGGCGCACCTCAGCCCGAACACAATCGCGCATCAGTGGAAGAGCGACTCGGCTACCGCGGCGTTGGCCTACGGCTCCAAGTTGATACTCTCGCCGGCGCCCAAGACCTATCTCGACATGAAGTACACGCCTTCAACCGAGCTCGGGCTACACTGGGCAGGGTATGTCGAGGTGCGCGATTCGTATGACTGGGACCCGGCGACTTACATGAACGGTGTGAGGGAGCAGAACATCTTCGGCGTCGAGGCGCCGATCTGGAGCGAGACCGTTCGAAACATCACCGCGGTGGAATACCTGGCGATCCCTCGTCTGCCCGCGATTGCCGAAGTGGGATGGACGCCTCAGGCGTCGCGCGATTGGGAGAGCTTCCGCGCGAGAGTGGTCACGCACGAACCACGTTGGCATTACCTCGGCATCACCTACTACCGGTCCCCGCAACTGCCATGGTAAAGCGAGCCGCCTTCATCGCCCCGGTACTCATCGCACTGACTGCCGGGGCGATGTCGGCGCAGGAACCGGGTCCCTTTCCTCCTCCGAAGACAGAACCAGCGATCGTGACGCCGGGGAGAACCAGCGCGGATCCGCCGTCCGACGCGATCGTTCTTTTCAATGGACGAGATCTCTCGCACTGGCGGGGCAAGGATGGGAGCGCGGCAGCGTGGACCGTTAGAGACGGCTATGTCGAGGTCGCGCCGGGCACGGGAGATATCACCACTGCTGATAAGTTCGGCGATGTCCAGCTTCACATCGAATGGGCAACCCCGGCGGTGCCCAAGGGCGAGGGCCAGGAGCGGGGCAACAGCGGCGTCTTCCTGATGGACAGATACGAAGTCCAGGTTCTCGACTCATATGAAAACAAGACCTACTACCATGGCCAGGCGGGCGCGGTTTACAAACAGCACGCCCCGCTCGTTAACGCGTCGCGCAAGCCGGGCGAGTGGCAGGCCTACGACATCGTCTTTCACGCGCCAAAGTTCGACGAACAGGGGAAGGTGATCGACCGAGCGCGGGTCACGGTGCTGCACAACGGCGTTCTGATTCAGAACAACGCGGAGATCTACGGAATCACTTACAATGACCGTCCGGCACTCTACATAGCGCACTCATCCGAGGCGCCGCTGCACCTGCAGGATCACGGGAACCCGGTTCGGTACAGGAATATCTGGATTCGAAGATTGTGAGAAATTGCAGTGCAGCTGCTGTTGTAGTTCAGGAGCTTGCTAGGCAGCACTGAGTCCCGATTCGCTCGCGGCCGCGCCCTCTTCAGCCACCGGTTCCCGCGTTGAGAGCCAGAACACGAGCAGAGAGCCCAGGGCGAGAACCGCCGCCGCGAAAAACGCGGCGCCGGGAACGTAGATGCTCGATTCCGGCGCACTGAAGCGAGAAAAGAGGTGCGTCATGAGCGGCGGTCCGATGATCGCACTCAGCGCGAAAAGGCTCGCGATCGCGCCTTGAAGCTCTCCCTGCGCATCTGGATTGATCCGGTGGGACATGAGCGAATTTGTCGTTGGCATCACGATCGCCGCGAAGAACCAGCTCGCGAGCCAGGCGAACATCATCCGGCTCGTCGTCGCAAGGCCGAACCCGACGTAGCCCGCCAATCCGGAGGCGATGCCAATGAGTCCCGCGCGGCGTTCACCGAGTCGGGGCACGATCAGGCGCATAACAATCGCCTGGCTCGAAGCCATCACAACTCCCACCGCCGCGAAAGAGGCTCCGATCATCGCTTCGGACCAACCGAATCTGAACTTCGTGTAGAACGCCCAGGTGCTGGGCATCACTTGATTCCCAAGTCCCCACAGGAAGAGCGCGCACAGGAGGCCGAGAACGACTGGATGCTTCCTCATCTGGCTCAGCGTGCCTAGTGGGTTGGCTCGCCGCCACTCGAATGCGCGGCGTCTTTCGGGAGGCAGGGATTCCGGCAACACGAAGAAACCGTAACAAAAGTTGATCAGGCTCAACGCCGCGGCGGCGAAAAACGGGGCGCGTGGCCCCAGAGTGCCGAGCAATCCCCCGATGGCCGGTCCGATGATGAAGCCTATTCCAAAAGCCGCGCTCACAACCCCAAAGTTCTGAGCGCGCCTCTCCGGCGGACTGATGTCGGCGACGTACGCATAAGCGGGCGTGAACGAAGCGCCCGCGGCACCCGCAATCCCGCGGCCGACGAAGAGCCACGCCAAGGTCGGCGCGAATCCCATGATGATGTAATCAACCCCGAGCGCGCCGACAGCGAACAGTATCACTCGGCGCCTTCCGTATCGGTCCGAAAGGTTTCCCAGAATCGGAGCGAACACGAACTGCATCGCCGCGAACACGAATCCAAGCCATCCACCGTAGATAGCCGCGCGACTGAGACTTTCACCGGTGATCTCCACGAGCAGCTTCGGATACACTGGCATGATGAGTCCAAAGCCGATCGTGTCGAGCAACAGCGTGACCGCAATGAACGCGAGCGCGTGTTTGCGGGTCTGGACGGCAGTCGCTGGAGTCGGGGTCTCCATTTCGCGCAGCTCGGTTAGCGGGCGGAGTCGCGCCAGTCAGAACGCGACGTGGATATTCAGGTTCGGAGTTTTGAGCTTCGTGAAGAGGCGGAGCCACAACGGGAGATACATCTCCTGGGCGCGTGCGCCCGTGATGTCACCGATGTCCATGACCTCCTTCCATCCGAATCCGGTCTTGAGGAGATCGATTACCTCCGCCTTCGCCTTGGCGTCGTTTCCGGAGACGAACATCGTGTGGACGCCAGGGATCAGCGAAGGCTCGACCATGACAGCAACCGTCACGGTGTTGAGCGACTTTACCACCTTCGCAGTTGGAAATGCGCGCTGGATCTGCTCGCCGATCGAATCTGTATTGCAGACTGAGAGCGTAGGCGGCATTCCTTTCGAGAAATCGAGCGCGTTCGAGACGTCGACGAGGACCTTTCCTTGAAGGTTCTGTGCGCCCGCTGCCTTCAGGACGTCAAGTGACACCATGCCCGGCGTGCAGTTGAAAACCATCTGGGCGTGCGCGGCGGCATCTGCAAAGGTGCCTTCGGATGACTTTCTGCCGCTGTCCTTGACCCAGGCCCTCGCCTTTTCGCCACCGGCAGCGCGCGATCCCATGCGTACCTCGTGACCCAGCTTCGCGAGCTTGGCTCCCAATGTCTTGCCGACTACGCCGGTTCCGAGAATTCCGATTCTCATGAGACTGAAATCAACACTGGCTTACACGGGATGCCAGCTGGTCAGTACTTCAATCCGCCGGATTCGGCGAATTCCTTCATCATTCGTTCCTGTTCTTCGGACAGCTTCTCGGGAACCTGAATCGATACCTCGACGATCAGATCGCCCTTCTTCTCGCCCTTCTGGATTCCCTGCCCTCGCACGCGGAATCGTTTCCCCGACGGCGTACCCGGCGGAATTTTGATCGCGACTCTTTTCCCCTCGAGTGTCTTGACGCTTATCTTCGTGCCAAGCGTCGCCTGCGCGATGTTGAGCGGCACCGTCGCGATCACGTCGAGTCCGTCACGCCGATAGAACTTGTCGGGGAGCACGTTGAAGGTGATGATGAGATCGCCCGCCGGTCCACCCTGCGGTCCCTTCCCGCCCTGCCCCTTGAGCCTGATCTTGGAGCCGGTGTCGACACCTGGCGGAACGTTGATCAGAACCTTTCGCTTGACGCGCACGTCTCCGGTGCCGTGACACGTTGGGCACGGCTCGGTCGGAATCTGTCCGCGGCCGAGGCACACTGGACACGTGCGGTTCACGGCAAAGCTGCCCTGTCCAAACGAGATCACGCCCCGACCGTTGCACTCGGGGCAGATCTTGAGCGACGCTCCGGGCGCGGCACCGGTCCCGTGGCAGGTGGGGCATTCTTCGCTCACCTCGAGCTCGATCGGAACTTTTCCTCCGCGCGCGGCCGTGCGAAAGGGAATATCGAGCGTCGCCTCGACAGTTTGTCCCTTCTCCGGTCCGCGTTTACGTGCGGTCTCGCGCGTGTCGCCACCACCGAACATCGAACTGAAGAGATCGCCCAGCCCGCCGAGGCCGCCGATGTCGAAGTCCTGGAAGTTGATAGTGGGTCCGCCGCCACCGGCGCTTCCGTAGGCGCCCGCGCCGCGTGACGATCTGCCGGCGCCACCAAATCCACCGAATCCACCACCATCGAACGCGCCGAGCCGCCGCATCTCGTCGTACTGCTTCCGTTTTGCGGGATCTCCCAGGACGTTATTCGCCTCCGAGATCTCCTTGAACCGCTCGGCTGCCTTCGGGTCGGCAGCGTTTGCGTCGGGGTGGTGCTTCTTCGCGAGCTTGCGATACGCCTTCTTGATCTCGTCCTGGGAGGCGCTGGAGCCTACGCCGAGTACGGAGTAGAAATCCTTCGTCGGTGGCATGGGCGGTCAGCGCGGGCGCGCGGTCAGCCGTTCCACTGCTTCACGACCACGCGCGCGGGGCGAAGAAGCTGGGACTTGAAGACGTACCCGGGCTGATAGACGCGCGATACGACGTGATCGTCTTCTCGCGCCGACGTGGGTTCGGTTGCAACCGCTTCGTGCAGCGCCGGATCGAACGTTTCCCCGACGGGATTGATTACTTCGAGACCCGCGTTGCCGAGTGCCTTGAGCAGCTTCTTCTCCACCATGTCGACGCCCTGGACGATGGTCCCGGCATCAGTCGTGGCGGGATCGACGTGCGCGAACCGCGCAACGTCATCGAGCGCTTCGACCAGTTGTCGAACGAGATCGGCCTGCGCGCGGGCGCCCGCATCCTGACGCTCTTTCGCGGCGCGCTTCCGATAATTGTCGTACTCGGCTGCAAGTCTCAGGTATCTGTCGCGCTCACCCGGCAGATCAGATTCCGCTTGGCTGGCGTCGCCCGCGGCGGCTTCGGCCGCGCCAGTCGCGGTGCCTGCGTCGGTGTCGGCGGGATCCGACGATCCGCTGAACGGTGGGTCGCCGCCCTGGCCGTCGCCCTGGCTCGCGGATCCTCCCGGCGCATAGTCATCGGCCGAGCCCATCGCATCCTGATCCGAAAGTGGCGCGTTCTCGCCTTTCTTTCTCGAATGTTTCATGTACGTAAGTTAACCGTTTGAGAGAGAGCGCCGCACCATCTCCAGCGCGGCCTGGGCAGCCCGCTGCCTGATCTCCGCGCGATCTCCAACCATATGGAAGCGCCGTGCCTTGGCGTCGGAACCATGTACACTAATCCAAACTAGTCCGACAGGCTTGTCCAAAGTGCCACCGCCGGGCCCGGCAATCCCTGTCACCGAAACTCCGACATCGGCACCCATTTTTTCGCGAACCCCCGACGCCATCTGCAGTGCCACCTGCTCGCTCACTGCTCCGTAGCGCTCGATGTCTTCGCCGCGGACGCCAAGTGCTTCCCGCTTCACGTCATTGTGATAGGCGATGATGCCGCCGAGGAAAACATCGCTCGATCCTGGAATGTTCGTGATTCTCTCGCCCAGCATTCCGCCCGTGCAGCTCTCGGCGACCGCGAGTTTGAGCCCGAGGGACCGACATTGGTCGAGCACGACGGCGGCCAGGTCCGCGTCGTCCTCTCCATAAGCGTACGCCGATACCCTGCCCCGTAGTTTCAGCATTGCCTGCTTTACGAGTTTTTCCGCTTGGGCGCGCGGCAATCCCTTTGCCGT
>JBGQIT010000135.1:0-7306 GCA_041498575.1 Gemmatimonadaceae bacterium | reverse complement strand
GCGGTGTTCGCGTTTGGTCTCGTTGCCTTCGGATTTCTGGGAATGGGCCCGGTCACCATCGCTGTTGATTCGTATGGTCCGGTCACAGACAATGCCCAATCGATATTCGAGCTGTCACAGATCGAGCAGGTGCCCGGCATCCGTCAACAGCTGAAAACAGAATACGGGTTCGACCCCCAGTTCGAGAGAGCGAAGGAGCTGCTCGAGGAGAACGACGGAGCCGGCAACACGTTCAAAGCCACCGCCAAACCCGTTCTGATCGGCACCGCGGTCGTGGGCGCCACCACGATGATCTTCTCGATCATCCTCGGGCTTACGCATGGATTGCAGCCGGAGTTCATTGCCAACCTTTCAATCCTGCACCCGCCGTTCCTCCTTGGCCTGATCGCAGGTGGAGCGATGATCTACTGGTTCACGGGCGCATCGACCCAGGCGGTCACTACCGGCGCGTACAGGGCGGTCGAGTTCATCAAGGCCAATATCAATCTCGCGAGCAGTGCGAAGGCATCCGTCGCCGACAGTAAGAAAGTGGTCGAGATCTGCACCAAGTACGCGCAGCAGGGAATGTTCAACATCTTCCTGACGGTCTTTTTTGCCACGTTAGCCTTTGCCTTTGTTGAACCATACTTCTTCATCGGCTACCTGATCTCGATCGCGCTGTTCGGATTGTTCCAGGCGATCTTCATGGCGAATGCCGGCGGTGCCTGGGACAATGCCAAGAAAATCGTGGAAGTCGAGCTGAAGCAGAAAGGGACTCCGTTGCACGCGGCCACCGTTGTTGGAGACACCGTCGGCGATCCGTTCAAGGACACGTCGTCGGTCGCCCTCAACCCGATCATCAAATTCACGACGCTCTTCGGACTGCTAGCGGTGGAGCTCGCCGTTTCGCTGACGGCGGACAAGGGTGCGACGCTGACGCGAATCCTGGCGGCGGTCTTCTTCCTCATCTCGGTGACATTTGTGTGGCGGTCGTTCTACGCCATGCGCGTGAAGAGTGGTGTTGCCTGAGGTTACTGATTGAAAACTTTACCCTGGCGGGCCGGATGGCCCGCCAGGGTAACCCTTTTTACCACCTGAAATGATCCGATCGCTGTTCGCACGGAAGCCGATCGAAGCGCTTCTGGCAGAAGGTGAAAATCCGAACGGCCTCAGGCGAGTGCTCGGTTCGGGCGACCTGATCATGCTCGCGATCGGAGCGGTGATCGGGGCCGGGATATTCGGCTCGATCGGCTCCGCGGCGGCGGGCCAACTGGATGCGGCCGGCAACGTTATTCGTGTTGGAGCCGGTCCCGCGCTGGTGATCTCGTTTGTGCTGCTCGGTGCCTGCTGCGCTCTCGCCGGCCTCTGCTACGCTGAGCTGGCGTCGATGATTCCACAGGCGGGGAGCGCGTACGCGTACTCGTATGCGACGTTGGGAGAGCTGGTCGCGTGGATCATCGGCTGGGACCTGATTCTAGAGTACGCAGTGGGCAACGTCGCCGTGGCGATCTCCTGGGGGGATTACTTCAAATCCCTTGTCGGAGACTGGGTAACGATTCCGACGTGGCTCACAACCGGATATCGCACAGCGCTGCTGAGCTCGAATCCCGATGTGCACGGACTGATCGATACTGCGCCACACATCGCCGGGATTCCGATTCTCATAAACGTTCCGGCGTTCGCGATCGTGGCGCTCATCACGTGGCTGCTTCTGCGCGGTGTGCGCGAGAGCGCCCGCGCGAACAACATCATGGTGGCAGTGAAGCTGATTGTGCTCGCGCTCTTCATCATCATGGGCAGCCAGCACATCAATACCGCGAACTACCACCCGTTCGCGCCGAATGGCTTCACGGGGATTCATCAGGGTGCGGCAATCGTCTTCTTTGCCTATATCGGGTTTGATGCGATCTCGACGGCGGCGGAAGAGACGAAGAACCCACAGCGAAATCTGCCGATAGGGATTCTGGGCGGACT
The DNA here is from genome assembly GCA_041498575.1 of Gemmatimonadaceae bacterium. Classification (GTDB taxonomy): domain Bacteria; phylum Gemmatimonadota; class Gemmatimonadetes; order Gemmatimonadales; family Gemmatimonadaceae; genus UBA4720. The sequence continues at coordinate 5,353 of JBGQIT010000135.1, read as the reverse complement.
CGCGATCTGTACGGTGATCTACATCGTCATTGGATTTGTGCTGACGGGAATGGTTCCGTACCAGCAGCTGGGATCCGCGGCGGATCCGCTGGCGTTCGCGCTAAAAGCGACCGGAATGACGAACATTGCCAAAATCGTGGCGTTGGGCGCGGTCTTCTCGATGGCAGCCGTGCTGCTCGTGTTCCAGTACGGACAGCCGAGGATATTCTTTGCGATGGCGCGCGACGGATTGCTGCCGCACTGGGCGGCCAAGGTCCACGGGAAGTACCGGACTCCATACATCACGACGCTTCTCACAGGTGTTTTCGTCGCGCTCTGGTCGCTGATCGGCGACGCCGGCGAGACCTACGATCTCACCAATATCGGGACGCTGTTCGCTTTCGCCCTTGTTTGCATCGGCGTGATGGTGCTGCGGTACACAGAACCGGAGCGTCATCGTCCGTTCAGGGTGCCGTTCGTCTACATCGTCGCACCTGTTGGCGCGCTCCTCTGCATCTTTGTCATGAAGGGGTTGCCTCACCTGGCGTGGGTGAGATTCGGGTGGTGGCTGCTGATCGGCTTGGCGCTTTACGTTATCTACGGATACGGACACTCGACGCTCAGACGCCACAAGCCACCAGTGCCAATCGAGCCGCCGCCACCCATTAGTCGTTGACGAATATCTGGACTACAACTGAACTGGTGCGAGTTGTCAGTGGCACAGTGGTCAGATGTTAGTTCACTACGTCCGGACGTTAGTGTTGCCATTCAGGGTACAGCCTAATGCTCGTGCCTAGATGCCGCAGAGTGAGGTCCCGACGTCCTGCACTATCAACTAACGACTACGCTTCCGACGACTCGCACCCGTTCAGTTGCAGTTGACTCACTACCTTCACTGACCCGTATGGTCTACAGAAATGTCCGCCGCATCCCCCTAACATCGTGGATCCTGATCTCGATGGTCGTCGGTGTGCTCATCGGCACGTTCGCGCCAGCGTTCGCGGTGAAGCTCAGTCCCATCTCGACCGTGTTCCTGCGGATGATCAAGTCGATCATCGTCCCCCTCATCTTCGGAACGCTGGTCGTTGGAATCGCGGGACATGGCGACGACATGAAGCGCGTGGGACGACTCGCGCTCAAATCGATCATCTACTTCGAGATAGTGACCACGCTCGCGCTCTTCATCGGGCTGGCCGCGGTGAACCTGGTGCGTCCTGGCGAGGGAGTCACGCTCGCGGCGTCGGCCGAGGCCGGCAAGGAGCTCGCTCACAACACGCAGACGGGAGCCGGATTCCTCGAGCATCTCGTGCCCACGAGCTTCTTCGACGCCGCTGCGAAAAACGAGGTTCTGCAGGTGGTCTTCTTCGCGGTGATCTTCGCGGTGGCGTTGTCGAAAGTTCAGGGTCGCTCGAAGGAGATAGTTCTCGCCGGGTGCGAGGGTCTCGCCGACGTCATGTTCAAGTTCACGATGATCGTGATGCGCTTCGCCCCGTTCGGGATCGGCGCAGCGATCGCGGTGACCGTCGGACATAGCGGGCTTGGCGTCCTCTTCAACCTGGGTAAGCTGATACTCACCCTGTACGGAGCGCTGTTCGTTTTTTTCCTTGTGGTGTTGCTGCCTGTGGCACTGCTTTTCCGCGTGCCGCTCCGTCGATTCGTTCGCGCGGTGAGGTCGCCAGCGCTGATTGCGTTCTCGACCACGTCGTCCGAGGCAGCGCTTCCGCTCGCGATGCAGTCGATGGAAGCGATCGGTGTCCCGCGGCGCATCGTCGCTTTCGTAATGCCGACCGGGTACTCCTTCAATCTCGATGGATCTACGCTCTACCTCGCGGTAGCATCGGTCTTCGTGGCGCAGGCGGCGGGCGTTTCGATGACGCTGACGACTCAGCTCTTCATGATGCTGACGCTGATGATCACGAGCAAAGGCGTCGCCGCGGTTCCGCGCGCGTCGCTCGTCATACTATCGGGAACGCTGGCGACCTTCGGGCTTCCACTTGAAGGCGTTGCGATCATTCTTGGCGTAGATGCGCTGATGGACATGGCGCGCACCAGCACGAATCTGATCGGCAACTGTCTGGCGACAGTCGTGATGGCTAGGTGGGAAGGTGAATTCTCCGAGCCGCAGCTCGAAGTGCTCCTCGCGCAGGAAGGACTTCTTCCGATCGAATCTGTGCCCCCGGCACCGCGGACTTCAGGCGCTGCTCCAGCCGCTTCCTGAGCGGGGAGCCGCGGTCCATTAAGCCACCGCTGAACGCCACCGCAACCGCCGCACGCTCGTCCGTAAACAGCTGACGCGCCAGTGCACGGATGTGGAGCACGAGCTCTTCGGCCGCCAGAGTGAGTAGCGCGTTAGCGCGAGGATCTCCTGCCGTTGCCGCGCCGAAGACCACAGGTACAAGGGAGGCAAACGCGCGAGCATCAGCCGCCGCTGCCCACGGAACGAGATCCTGTACGTCTTCGCACTGGGTCGCGGCGAGAATGGGGAAGAGAAGAGCCGTCGGCGGTTCGCGGCCATCGCTCGATGCGGCCACGATGCTCAACGCGCGCTTTCCGATCCAGCCACCGCTACCCTCGTCTCCGAACACGGGACCCCAGCCGCCGCAGCGAACGATCTCGCCGGCGGGGCTCCGGCCGTAGGCGATCGAGCCGGTTCCCACTACGAGGAGAATTCCCGCACGGTCGTCGAACGCATCGTACATCGCGATCAAGCCGTCGGAATCGATGATGACTTCTTCCGCGAGCTCCTTCGCATCGAGCGCGGAATGGAGCGCGCGACGCTCCTCGTCGCGCCCCGTGCCGGCGACGCCACAGTAAAGGACGCGAGGGAACACGGCCCCCGGCTGCGCGATCTCCGCGAGCGCGCGTGTCACGAGCTCCGCAATGACATCGGCCGAACGCTCGGCCTCTCCAGGGGTGACAGCGGATTTGGGACCTTCGACCGTCGCGAGAACCTCGCCTTCCGCCGTTCCAACGAGGACGCGGGTCTTCGATCCGCCTCCGTCAACGCCAACTACGATTTCACTCAATTCCAGCGATCTCCATCAGTCGGCTCGGGGTGTGTGAACGATGAAAGGATAGCGACTCCCATCGTGAACGAGGTTCCGATCAGCACATACCAGGGAAACGCGATGTGCGAGATTGGCGTGAGCGCGTTCGACAGCGATGGAAAAACCAGCATCATTGGCTTCGCGAACACGACAAAGCTCATCGCAATGATTCCGACGGCCATGCCGAGTATTGCATCCCTCTGGATGGCGCGTCGCCACAACATGCCGAGGAAGAAGCCGCCGAGCAACGCTCCATAGGTGAACGACGCGATCGATAGCGCGATGACGACCACCGGCGTGCCCTGCTGCCTGTAGAGGAGCGCGGCGACCAACAGAATGGCACCCCAGAACAGTGTAAAAAGCTTCGCCATCCTGAGCGTTCGAGGGTCGTCCGCGCTGCGGCCTGATAGAGGAAGGTAGATGTCGTGAGTCGTTGAAGCCGCTAGTGAGTTCATCGCCCCGGAGTGCGCGCTCATAGTTGCCGCGAGAACGGCCGCCACTATTAGACCTCTCAGTCCCGCCGGCATCGAGTCGACGACGAAGGTGGGGAAGATGGAGTCGGGAACCGCGAATGTCCGCGCCTGATAAAACGCGTAGAGGCCGATTCCGATCATCAAAAAGAGTGCGAACTGAAAGAACACGGCGATGCCGCTTCCGATGAGCGCTTTGCGCGACTCCTTGAGGCTCGAGGCGGCGAGCAGCCGCTGCACGATCACCTGGTCGGCTCCGTGTGATGCCATGGACAGGAATGCCCCGCCAATCAATCCGGCGAAGAGCGTATACGGCTTGTCGAAACGAAAGTAGACGTCGACGACCCGGAGCTTTCCGGCATCGTGAGCCTGATTCAGGATTGCGCTCCATCCGCCGCTCACGCCCTTGCCGAGCAGGTATACGGCTGAGAATCCGCCAAGGAGATAGACGCTCGTCTGGAGCACGTCGGTCCACACGACGGCGCGCATCCCGCCGTGATAAGTGTAGATCAGCGTCAGCGCGCCGAGCACGAGGATGGCAACCGGCATCACGTACTGCTGCGGCACCGAGGGTCCGAGTATCAACGCGATCGGGATCGCGGTGGCGAACACGCGCACCGAGTCCGCGAATGCGCGGGTGACCAGAAAAACGATCGACGCAAAACGGCGCGTCCCGACGCCGAAGCGCTTCTCTAGCAGGGCGTAGGCGGTCACGAGATCGCCCTGGTAGTAGCGAGGGAGCAGCGTGTAGGCGACTACGATGCGCCCTAACAGATATCCCGCCGCGATCTGGAGGAACCCGAGATTCGTGGTGTAGGCGAGGCCCGGGATGCTGATGAAGGTCAGTGCGCTCGTTTCCGTGGCTACGACGGAAAAGAGAACCGCCCACCATGGGATTGCGTGCCCCGCTACGAAGTAATCCTTGGAATCCTTCTGATTGCGGCCGAGCCAGACTCCAAGAACCGTTGTCCCTACGAGGTATGCGGCCAGTACAAGAAAATCGAGGGCGGTGAAATTGGTCTTCATTTCACCGCCCTCGAGTTGTACTGCTTGCCAGCTGAGGCTTTACGCAGAGAATGAGCTTCCGCAGCCACACCCGCCGGTCGAATTCGGATTCTTGAAGGTGAATCCAGAGCCTTGCATCGAGGTCACATAGTCAATCGTGACGCCGTTCAGGTACTGCGCCGAGAACGGATCCACGAAGACATTGAAACCCTCGCGCGGGATGACAAGGTCGTCATCCGCGGCGCGATCTTCAATGACCAGGCTGTATTTGAAGCCGCTGCAGCCGCCGGGCTGAACGCTCACGCGCAGCCCACCCTGCTCGGCAGTAACGCCTTCGGCGTCCATAAACTTCTTGACCTCAACGCCAGCATTCGCCGTAACGGCGAGGTCGATTTCAGGCTGTGACGAAACAGACATTAATCCTCCGGTACTACATGAAATTTAGGCGGACGGGTCTACTCGGGGTAGTGTTCCGTTAGGCGGGTACACCTACTCCGGCCAGTGTAGCCGGCTCCTCCCGGAACGATCGCGCTATCCAGCTGAACGCCACCACCGCAATAGCCAGCATTACCAGCCCTTCCAGCAGACTCCCCAACACGATCTTGCCGATCCCGAACAGAGTGGAGTACACTGCCACGATTCCCGCGATCCAATTCGTCCAGGCCAGCGCGCCACCGGGAATGCTCTCCCTCCCGAATCCTGCCCTTTCTGACACGACCGCCCAGCCAGGGCCTCCGGGCCGCACCCGCCGATAGAAGGCTTCCAGCACGCGATCGGGCTCGGGTTTGGTGGCAAAGGTCACCCCTAACCAGACGACTGTACTCACCGCTACGGTAACGAGCATCACCCAGG